>CAYMNX010000801.1:0-8716 GCA_964391905.1 uncultured Rhizobiaceae bacterium | reverse complement strand
CGGCGGCCGCATCATGCTGCGCTTCTCTTACCGCGCGGCGACCCTCATCGGCGCCGCGTTCCTGGTCGTCGGGATCGGCATGCTCATCGCGCTCGATCCGGCGCGCGGCCCGCTTTGGGCGGCGGTCGGCACATCGCTCGTCGGCGTTGGCATGGGGCTGACGCAGAACACCTATACGGTCGCGGCACAGAGCTGCGTTGATTGGAGCCAGAGAGGCACCGCCACGGCGCTGATCGCGTTCAGCCGGATGTTCGGTCAAACCATCGGCACGGCAATCTATGGCGGCGCGGTCAATCTGACGCTCTCGGGGTTGATCGGCGGCGACGCGGTCAGCCGCATCATGGAGCCGGGGCTGCGCGACAATCTACCGGCGGCACAGTTCGGACCGGTCATGCTCGCGGTCGCCGACGCGATCCGAAATGTTTATCTCGTCGCGGGTTGTTTCGTGCTGATGTGCTTGGCCGCGGGGCTCGCCTTACCCAAAGGGCTGAGCCCGACGCGGCGCGTATCGGAACACCGGCCGAACTGACGACGGGTCGTGCTGAAGGCGAGCGCTCGGCTCAGACCCGCCACGAAGCGAAGCCGCAGCCGACATAGACCTCCGGCACGGCGCGGTAGTCGATGAGATCGAAGCCATGGCTGCCGGCGGCGGCATGGGCGATCACCCAATTGCGCACCTCATGCGTGCCGTTGCCGGCGGCGGCCATCCGCGCCTCGAGGAAATCGACGAGCGGCGCTTCGGCGCCAGCTGCAAAGAACCGGATGCAGTCGCGATCGAAGCGCTCATCGATCGCGCCCATGGTCGGCTCGCCGATCGAATGGCTCAAGCCTCCCGTCGCCAGGATCGCAACGCGCAGATCCTTCTCCGGAAACGAAGCGATCGCCTGCCGCAACAGCTTGCCCCAGGCGAGGCAGCGGCGAATGCTGAGCATCGGCGGCTCGAGATCGTTGATAAGGATCGGCACGATCGGCGGAAGCGTTGCGAGCTCCATGCGCCAGAGCGGAATGCAGAAGCCGTGATCGAGCGTCAGATGATGTGAGATCGACGGCTCGAAATCATGCGCCAGCGCAGTGGCCGCAATATGGAGGCCGAGGGCCGCATGGCCCGGCACGGGCCGATAGGGAAATTGCTTCATGAAAGGCTCGGGCGGACCCTCATGCGCCCCGCCGACGCCGACGCAGACGCTCGGCAGATTGTCGAGGAAAAAATTCGTCCAATGGTCGGGGGCGAGCGCGATGACGACATCGGGACGCGCTTCGCCAACGCGGCGGCCAAGCTCGCGAAAGGCGCTCGTGATCTCATCGCGCCGCGCTTGCGAGAAGAGGTGCCAATCGCGCGCGATGAGTGGCGCGTGGCTTGCGGCAAAGGCGCCGACGAGCTCAGCCATGCGTCGCCTCGCCGCCGCTCTCGCGCAGCTTCGCCCGGAATACCTCGTCGCTCATTCCTGCCGCGCCGAAATAGTAGCGCAGGAGGTAAGGGTTCACGCGCTGGGCGAGGAAACTCACATCATCCGCGAAAATGGCCGCCTTGACCTCGGCTGCGAGAGGATAATTCGCGAGTACCTTGCTGCGGTCGGCGCGATAGGCCGCCGCCGCGCCGGGCGCCTGCAGATCGAAGAAAAGTTTGCTCAGCCAATAGTCGGTCATGGATGCCAATCTACTCCCTTTTGCCCTGCTATCGCGAGTCCGCCGATTGTGATAGCCATAGAGCCAAGAATACGGGAGGATTTCAATGAAAGCCGCTGTCGTTACCGAGACGGCCCTCGAAATCCGCGAGGTGCCGCAGCCCAAGCCGAAGCCCAACGAAGTGCTGGTGCGCGTCCGAGCGACCGGCCTCAACCGTGCCGATCTACCCGGCGTCTACGGCGCCGGCCAACATCACCGCAATCCCGGCACGATCCCCGGCCTTGAATGGTCGGGCGAGGTGGTGCAATGCGGCGCGGAGGTCCGGGGCTTCAAGCCCGGTGACCGCGTGATGTGCACGGGGCAAGCCGGCTATGCCGAATACGCCGTGTCGGATTGGGGCCGCACGACGCCGATCCCGGCCAACAACATGACCTGGGAGCAGGCGGCGACATTGCCGACCGCGCTCGGCACGATGCACGACGCGATTGTCACCAATGGCCGGCTGAAATCCGGCGAGACGGTCCTGATCCAGGGTGCGAGCACGGGCGTCGGCCTGATGGGGCTGCAGATCGCCAAATTGAAGGGCGCGCGCCTCGTCATCGGCTCGTCGACCAATGACGCGCGGCGGGCGCGGTTAAAGGAGTTCGGCGCCGACATCGCGATCGATACGCGTCAAGCCGATTGGCCCGACAAGGTGCTGAAGGCGACCGCCGACAAAGGCGTCGATCTCGTGATCGACATGGTCTCGGCCAGCGTCGCCACTCAGAACATGAAAGCGGCGGCGGTGCTCGGCCGCATCATCAATGTCGGCCGGCTCGGCGGCTCTCGCGGCGAGTTCGATTACGATCTGCATGCGCAAAAGCGCATCGCCTATATCGGCGTCACCCATCGCACGCGCTCGCTCGACGAGCTGCGCGAAGAGGTGCGGCGCATGCGCGAGGATCTCTGGGCCGCGGTGACGGCGGGCAAATTGCACCTGCCGATCGACCGTGTCTTCAAGCTCGACGAAGCCGAGGCAGCGCAAGCGCATATGCGCACCAATTCGCATTTCGGCAAAATCGTCCTGGTGCCGTAAGCGCCCGCCGCTATTCGGCGGCGGCCGCGGAGGCAATATCGCTTTTCGCCGAGGCGCGGGCGGTGCCCATGCAGAGTACGCTCGCAACCAGGATCACGGCGGCCAGGACCAAGACCCATTCGGCGGCGCCGTGATCGATGAGATAGCCGAAGGGCACGGGCGTAAGCGCGGTGCCGAGCGGCAAGGCCGAGCTGACGAAGCCGAAGACCTTGCCGATCTCACCCGGCGGGGCCGCGTCTTTCAGCATGATGTCGCGCGGCGTGCGGCTCCCGCCCAAGGCGGCGCCGGAGAGGAACATGATCGCGATCGCCGCGATGCCGCCGACCGGGAGCAAGCCGACGAGGAGGATGAGCGCCGCTGAGAAGACCGTGAGCCCCGCGACGAAGAACGCGATGAAGCGCTGCCAGCGATCCACCACCCAGCCGCCGAGCAGGACGCCGACGCTGGTCCCGGCCATATACGCGGTGAGCGCGGTCGAGGCGAGCGCGAGCTCGATGCCCTTTGTCTGATGAAGGATGGTAATGAGCCAAGCCTGCACGCCGCTCCCGGCCATCGAGCCGAAAAGATAAAAGAGGAAAAAGAGCAGCAAGGTCCTCTCGAGCAGCAGACCGCCGATCGTCAAGCCGCCCTTTTTCTCGGTGCGGCGGGATTGCTCCTGGAGGATTCTGCTTTGCCACAAGATCGCCGCCGCGACCGGCACGCCGAGCAGCCCCACGACCAGCAGCGCGCCCCGCCAATGCATGACGAGGAGCAGCATGGCAACAACCGGCGGCGCCAGGGCAAAGCCGAGGTTGCCCGTCAGCGTGTGAAAGGCGAAGGCCTGACCCATGCGCTCCTGGCGAATCGAGCCGGCGAGAATGCTGTAATCGGCGGGGTGGTAGACCGCATTCGCCGCGCCCGAAATGCCGGCGAGCAGCAGGATCTGCCAGTATGAATCGGCCACCGCCATGAAGGCGATGGCCAAGGACATGACCAAGGTATTGCCGATGAGAAAGCGCCGCGCGCCGAAGCGGTCGACGAGAAAGCCGTAAGGCGTTTGCATCAGCGCCGCCATAATGGCCATCACGACCGGCGCGAGGCCAAGCTCGGCGAAGCTCACATCGAACTGCGTCTGCCAGACGAGAAAGAGCGGCGGGAGGCAGAGCTGATAGAAATGCGACAGGAAATGTCCTGTGCCGATCAAAAGGTTAACGCGGATGTCGCGTGAGATCATCGTAAGACGATTGTGGCGGTTGCGCGGGAGGCGTCAACATCAATTGCGCTCGGGGCTGGTCGGCGCCGGCGACAAGGCGGTTGCCGCCCTGGGCAGGCCGCGGCGTTCTTGATAGAAAGCCCTTGGGAGGAAACCCGTGCTCGACCTGTGGCTCGGCGGCATCGAGAATCTGCTGCAACTGCGAGAGCTCGTCTTTCTCGCACTCGGCATGGTGATCGGCCTCTTCTTCGGCGCGATACCAGGATTGGGCGGCGCAACCGCGCTTGCGCTCTTGATGCCGCTTACTTACGGGCTCGAACCGTTCAGCGCGCTCGCGCTGTCAGGCGGCGTGATGGGCGCCGTGCCGATGGGCGGCTCGATCACCGCGATTCTCCTCAACACGCCGGGGACCGCGCCCAACGCCGCGACCTGCCTCGACGGCTATCCGCTGGCGCAGCAGGGCAAGGCCGGCCTCGCGATCGGCGCCGCGGCAAGCGCCAATTCGATCGGCGGCATCATCGGCACGATCACGGTCCTTGCCGTGCTGCCGGTCGCGAAGGAGCTGGTGCTGCTGTTCGGTCCGCCCGAATTCTTCCTGCTCGCGATCCTCGCTCTCGTCACCGTCGCGGGGGCGGCGCGCGGCAAGCTGTTGCGCGGCCTCATTACCGGCTGCCTCGGCCTGATGATCGCCTTCGTCGGCTACAACGATGTGAATGGCGGCGAGCGCTTCACCCTCGGGATCGACTATCTCTGGGACGGCGTTCATCTCGTCCCGGCGCTGATCGGGCTGTTCGCGGTCGCCGAGATGATCAAGCTTGCCGTGACCGGCGGTTCCGTCTCGCGCAATGTCGAGGCGATCAAGATCACCGGGATGTGGAGCGGCTTGCTCGAGACCTTTCGCCATTGGGGCACGGTGCTGCGCGGCTCGCTGATCGGGACGTTGATCGGCGCCATCCCCGGCGAAAGCGGCACGGTTGCCGCGTTTCTTTCCTATAGCCTGACGGTTCAGGCGTCGAAGCATCCCGAAAGCTTCGGCAAGGGCAATGTGCAGGGCGTGATCGCGCCCGAAGCGGCGATCAACGCGAAGGATGGCAGCGCGCTCATCCCGACGCTAGCTTTCGGCATTCCGAGCGGCGCCGAGATGGCGGTGTTCCTCGGCATTCTGGTGCTGCACGGGCTGCAGCCCGGGCCGATCATGCTGACCCAGAACCAGACCGAGATTTATGGCCTCGTCTGGGCTTTGACCGCGTCCTGCATTCTCGCCTCCTCGCTCGGGCTCTTTTTCGTGCGCCCACTCGCACGCATCACCTTGATCGATTCGCAGATCCTGGTGCCGATCGTTCTCTGCATCGCCATGGTCGGCTCTTACGCGATCGACGGCGCGATCGAGAATGTCGTCGTCACCGCAATTTTCGGCGTGCTGGGTTATCTGATGATCCGCTTCGACTATCCGCGGCTAACCGTCATCGTCGCGCTGGTTTTGGGCGGCACGGCCGAGCGCAACTTTCAGCAGTCGCTGATGATGAGCGACGGGCATTGGTCGATCTTCATCGACCGGCCGATCGCCGCTCTGCTGATCGCCGGCATCGCGCTCCTGCTCTTCTGGCCGCTCTTGCGCGCGTTCCGTCGCAAGCCCCTGCCGGCGGTGCAATCATGAAGCGCGTTTTCCTCGCCGGACGCGGCGATGTCCTCTTCATCCTCGCGCTTCTCCTCGTCACGCTCGCCTATCTCGGCCTCGCCTATAGCTACAAGCCGGCGCTGCGCGCCGTGCCGGCAGCGGTCGCCTCGGTCATGGTCGTTTTCCTCGCCATCGATCTCGTGTCTCACCTCGACACGCCGCTCGGTCGCGCGCTGCGGCAGCGCCTCAACCCTGCGGCCGAACGGCCCGCCTACGCAGCGCTGCGGCAGATCGAGGCGATCCTCTGGGTCGCCGGCTTTGCCGCTTTGCTGATCGTGATCGGCGTGCTTTATGCGGTGCCGGCTTTCGTCTTCGCCTTCATGCGCTTCCGCGGCCGCCGCCCGGTCTGGGCGAGCCTTGTCGGCGGCGCGGCGGTGACCGGATTTCTTTGGCTGCTTTTTTCCGCGCTGCTCCATCTCGCGCTTTACCCCGGACTTCTTTTCGGCGGTGCCTGACATCGATCCTTTACCTGAGGTGCACTCATGAAATTTGCGCATTTCGCTCACGTCTGGGGCAAAGAGGGCATGACGCCCGCCGAACGCTACCGCCAGCTCTGGCGCGAGCTGCAGCTTTGCGACGAGCTCGGCTTCGACTACGGCTTTTGCGTCGAGCATCACTTTCGGCCGGAAGAGAGCTGGATGTCGGCGCCGAGCCTCTACACTGTGGGAGCCGGCGCACGCACCAGACGCATCCGGTTGGGCGGCATGGGCCACATCGTTCCGCTGCACCATCCGCTGCGGCTTGTCGAGGAGATCGCGATCGCGGATCAAATGCTGGAGGGCCGCGTCGAGGTCGGCCTCGTGCCCGGCATCTCGCCGCGCTATTTCGAGCCCTTCAAGGTCGATTACAAGTCACGCCGCGACGTGACGCTCGAATTCGTCAAATTCCTGCGCGCCGCCTACACCGATGCGCCGAGCTTCAGCTTCGAGGGCAAATATCACCGGTTCAAGGACGCCAAGCTCGCGGTCAATCCCTATCAGCGCCCACACCCGCCGCTCTGGATCGAGACGCGCGATCCCGCGACGCTCGAATTCTGCGCCCGCGAGGGCATCAATGTCGGATATTTCCTCGTCTATCCACGGCGCGAGGCGGCGCCGCGCTATGCGGAATATCTGACGCAGTGGCGCGCCGCGGGCTGGAAGAAGAAGCCGCGCATCGCCTATTCGACGGTCGTCTATGTCGACGAGACCGACGAGAAGGCGCTGGCCAAGGGATTGCGCGATGCCGGCAATGCCTATCGCGGTTTCTTTCCCAAGGCGGACACGCCGGCGGAGCTGAAGGCGGCGCAGTACGAGCATGCCGAGTTGTTCGAGCAGCGCGGCGAGCCGGGCGCGGCCGAGGCGATGCGCAACCTGCTCGATCCCGACTGGCTCCTCGCCAACGATCTGATCCTGATCGGATCGCCCGAGACCGTCGCAAAGAAGCTCAAGGCCTATGCGACCGAAGGCCTCTTCGACACTTTCTTCGGCGAATTCAATTTCGGCAATCTCTCCGAGGAGGATCTGATGCGCTCGATCCGCCTCTTCGGCATCGAGGTCATCCCGCGCCTGCGCGACTTCGAGCCGTTCTGACGCGCTCTCGCGCGCTCAAGGCTCATGATAAATGAGCGATTGCTTCGCCTTGGCGACGATATTGGGCGGCATCGCGTAGATTTTGGCGACCAGGGACTGAACCTCCTCGCCGGAGATGGGCTCGATATCGAGCCGCATCTTCTGGGCCTCGGCGAGCAGATCCTTGTCGTCGAGCGTCTCCATGAAGGCCTTGCGCAGCGCGGCGATGCGCTCGGGCGGGACGCCGGGCGGCAGGATGAAAGGCCGGCCGAACACTTCCTGGCTGTAGGCGAGCTCCATGACCGCGCGATCCTCGTCGCTCTTGGCAAAGCTGTAGGTCAGTGGAATGCCCTTCGCATCGAGCGTCGGGTGACCCTTGTTCGTTTCCTGCGCGAGAATGCGGATCTTTCCGCTCGTCGCCCATTCCGGATATTGCACCTCGATGCTCGAGAGCCCGATGCCGCAAGCGCCTTGAACCTCGCCTTGCTCGATCGCGAGATTGATCTCGCGCGAGCCGGGATAGCCGCTGACGACGCGGAATTTCGTACCGAGGAGATTGTTCTCGAGCGCCGGCATGTCGCGCGTCGAGCCACCCGCGGCGCTCGCCGCCAGCAGCACCTGCGTCGTCATCGCGTCCTTGTAGCTTTGTACCGGCGCATTGTCGCGCACGAAGCAGGTGAAGACCTCGACATTGGCGCTACCGACATAATTGAGCTTGCTGGGATCGTCCTGCACCTGCTGGGTGCCGAGCAGCGGATCGAGGACGGCACCGGGGAAAATGATGCCGAACTCGCTGCCATCCTTCGGCGCGACCGAATAGATATAGCCGGCGAGCCGGTTGCTGCCGGCGCCCGGCATGTTGACCGGAACCATGGTCGGCTTGCCCGGCAAATGCTTGCTCATATATCGCGCCAGCAGCCGGCCGTAGCTGTCATAGCCGCCACCCGGGGTCGAGCCGATATAGACCTTGACCTCGCGGCCTTTATAGAATTTCGCGACGGCATCGTCGGCGGCAGCGGCCGGCACGATCGACGACAGAAGAATGACAGCGGTTAGGGCGCAGCTCAGGCGGGACCACATTTCGTCTCCTCCCTGTTTCATTCCGGGGCGAATTAAGGGCGATAACCCTGCTCCCGGTTTTCCGTTGCGATTAGCGACGAGGAGTTGCGTGGTGCCCCCCGTCGGAATCGAACCGACATGATCTTGCGATCGCGGGATTTTGAGTCCCGTGCGTCTACCAGTTCCGCCAGAGGGGCACGGGTTCTATCTCTAGCGGAACGCGGTTCAATCCTCAACGCTCCAATTCCGCCCTGCCGGTCGGATGGCTTGCGGCGCGGCGGGCCGCCCTCTAAACCATCGCCCATGGCGTTCCGCTATTTCGAGGATTTTCGTCCCGGCGAGGCCGTCGATCTCGGCAGCCGGGTCATCACCGAGGCCGATATTATCGCCTTTGGCCGCGAGTTCGATCCGCAAATCTTCCATACCGATCCGGAAGCGGCGCGCCACTCGGGCTTCGGCGGCCTTGTCGCCAGCGGCTGGCATTCCTGTTGCCTGTTCATGCGGCTCTTCGTCGACAGCCTCCTTAAGGAATCGAG
>CAYMNX010000800.1:0-12812 GCA_964391905.1 uncultured Rhizobiaceae bacterium | reverse complement strand
CGAGCGCCTGCTGACGCAGGTGAAGGCCGAGCTCGCCGCGAGCGGCTGATGCGCGCGGCTTAACCCCCGCCCTATACCTCCCCCGCCCGGGGGGAGGGAACGATGTGGCGCCCGTCAAAATGCCCCTCCCCCTTGAAGGGGGAGGGTTGGGGTGGGGGTGACTCTCTCGCTCTCTCAAGCGAGGCGCGCTGATGGAAGGTCTCGTCCCGACGCCGAACGTGCCCGAAGAGGGCGGACGGCTTTACCAGAACATCATGTATTTCGCGCGCGCCTTGCGCGCCGCCGGCTTGCCGATCGGACCCGGCAAGGTGCTCGATGCGCTCGAGGCCGTGCGCGTCGTCGGGCTCGAGGACCGCCGCGATTTCTACTGGGCTCTGCACGCCGTCTTCGTCAATCGCCACGATCAGGAAGAGATCTTCGATCAAGCCTTCCACATCTTCTGGCGCAATCCGCAGCTCCTCGAGAAGATGCTCTCGCTCATGCTGCCGGGCTTCACGCCGCCGGAGCCGGAGAAAGGCGAGGAGATGAATCGCCGTCTCGCCGAGGCGCTCCAAGGCGATAGCGAGGGCAAGGAAAAAGAAGGCGAGACCGAGATCGAACTCGATGCGGCGATGACCTTCTCGGCGCAGGAGATGCTGCGCGAGATGGATTTCGAGAAGATGTCGAATGAGGAGGTCGAGCAGGCGAAGAAAGCCTTGGAGCGTCTCGCTCTCCCCTTGGCCGATTTGCCGACGCGGCGCTTTGCCCCGGATCCGCGCGGCGCCCGCGTCGATTTGCGTGCGACAATGCGCGCCCAGCTGCGCTCCGGCGGGATCATTTCGCTGAAGCACAAGCAGCGCCGCACGCGGCCGCCGCCGCTCGTCGTGCTGTGCGACATCTCCGGCTCGATGAGCCGCTACAGCCGCATCTTTCTCCATTTCATGCACGCGATCACCAATGACCGCGACCGCGTCTCCACCTTCCTCTTCGGCACGCGGCTTTCCAACGTCACGCGCTATCTGCGCTACAAGGACATCGACGTCGCGCTCGACAAGGTCGCGCAAGTGGTCGAGGATTGGTCCGGCGGCACGCGCATCGGGCAATGTCTCGCCGAATTCAACCGCTCTTGGTCGCGCCGTGTTTTGGGCCAGGGCGCGATCGTGCTGCTCATCACCGACGGGCTCGACCGCGATGCGGGGGCCGGTATATCCCAGGAAATAGAGCGCTTGCACAAATCGTGCCGCCGGCTAATCTGGCTCAATCCGTTGTTGCGTTACGAGGCTTTCGCACCCAAATCATTGGGGATGCGGGCAATCCTGCCCCATGTCGATGAATTCCGCCCGGTGCATAATCTGGCGAGTCTCGACGAGTTGGTAAAAGCGTTGACACGGCCGGGCCCGCGCCGTCTCGAAGCGGCCGCCGCCTGGCGAGAAGCGGGGTGATGATGAACGACAATCAAGAGATTCTCGATCAAGCAAGCAAATGGAAAGCCGAAGGCAAGGGCGTTGCCTTGGCGACAGTGGTGACGACCTGGGGGTCGTCGCCGCGGCCGGTCGGCTCGAAGCTCGTCGTCGATCAGGGCGGCGCGTTTCTGGGCTCGGTCTCGGGCGGGTGCGTCGAAGGCGCGGTCATCGGCGAAGCGCAGAACGCGATCAATGACGGCAAGCCGCGGCTCTTGAGCTTCGGCGTCAGCAACGAGCAGGCCTGGGAGGTGGGACTTGCCTGCGGCGGCAAGATCCAGGTTTTCGTGGAGCGCGTGGAATGAAGCTCGCCTATCTCGAACGGGCGCTCGCCGCAAGCCGCGCCGGCAAGCCGGCAGCGATTGCGACGCATCTTGCCTCCGGGCAGCAGAGCCTCATCGAAGGTTCCGAGATCACCGGAAATTTGCCGATCGATGACGCGATCAGAAGCGGCATCAACAAGGCGCTTGCCGAGGATCGCAGCACCACGGTCGAGACGCCGTCGGGCGAGGTTTTCATCGAAGTCTTCAACCCGCCGCTGCGCTGCTTCATCGTCGGCGCCGTTCACATCGCACAGCCCTTGGCGCGGATGGCGGCGGAGCTCGGCTATCGCGTGACGGTGATCGATCCGCGCACTGCCTTTGCCACCGATGCGCGCTTTCCCGAGATCGAGCTGTCGACCGAATGGCCCGACGAGGCGCTGCAGCGCTTGAAGCCCGACAAGCGCAGCGCCGTCATCACCTTGACGCATGATCCGAAGCTCGACGATCCGGCGCTGGCCGAAGCGCTCAAGACGCAGGCCTTCTATATCGGCGCGCTCGGCTCGCGAAAGACCCATGCCGCCCGGCTGCGGCGCCTCTCCGAACTCGGCTTCAAGGATGCCGATTTCGCCCGCATACACGGGCCGGTCGGACTCAATATCGGCGCCATCTCGCCGGCGGAGATCGCGGTTGCGATCCTCGGCCAGGTGACCACGGTGCTGCGCGCCGACCGGCTCAAGGAACGCGAAGCGGCATGAAATTCGGCGACACGCCGCTGGCCGAAGCCGAAGGCGCGATCCTCGCCCATAGCGTCAAGGTCGGCGCGCGCGCCTTGAAGAAAGGCCGCGTGCTGACCGCCGCTGATATCGAGGCGCTGCAAGCCGCGGGGCGGAAGACCGTGATCGCGGCGCGGCTCGAGCCGGGCGATGTCGGCGAGGACGAGGCGGCCGACCGGGTCGCCGCCGCCCTCGCCTGCCCCGGCGTCTCGGTCACGCCCGCCTTCACCGGCCGCGCCAATTTCTACGCCGATGCCGCCGGTCTCTGCCTCGTCGACCGCGCCGCGGTCGACCGCTTCAATCTTATCGACGAGTCGATCACCGTGGCGACGCTCGAGCCCGCCAGCGTGGTCGAGCCGAAGCAGATGGTGGCGACGGTCAAGATCATTCCCTTCGCGGTCCGGCCGGAGTCGTTGGCGGCGTGCCTGGAGGCGGCGCCCAAGGGACCTCTTTTCGAGGTCGTGCCCTTCAAGCCGCATCGCGTCGCCCTCATTCAGACGACGCTGCCCGGGCTCAAGGACTCGATCCTCGACAAGACCGTCGAGACCACCCGCCAGCGGCTCGAGACCCTCGGCAGCACGCTCGATTGGGAGTGCCGCGCCGGCCACAGCGCGGCCGAGCTCGCGCCGAAAATCGTGGATGTCGTCAAACAACATGCGGACCTTGTACTCGTCGCCGGCGCCTCGGCGATTCTCGACCGCCGCGACGTGATCCCTGCCGCGGTCACGGCCCTGGGCGGGACGATCGAGCATTTTGGCATGCCGGTCGATCCAGGCAATCTCCTGCTGATGGCACGGCTTGGCGCCGTGCCGGTGCTGGGCCTGCCGGGCTGCGCGCGCTCGCCCAAGGTCAATGGCTTCGATTGGGTGCTGCGCCGGCTTCTGGCCGGCCTGCCGGTCGGGCCGGAGGTCATCCGCCGTATGGGGGTGGGTGGTCTGTTGACCGAGATTCCATCGCGCCCCTCGCCCCGCGCCCAGGCCGGCCGTCCTTCGGAAGCCGTCACGTCGGCCGTCCCGCATCATCCTCGCATCGCCGGGCTGGTTCTGGCCGCCGGGCGGTCGAGCCGCATGGGCGCGATCAACAAGCTGCTCATCGCGATCGACGGCAAGCCGATGGTACGCCACGCGGTCGAGGCCGCCCTTGCCGCCCACTTATCCCCGGTTTTCGTCGTCGTGGGACATCAGCGCGATGAGGTTGAGAAATCACTTAAGGATCTTCCCGTAACATTTTTATATAACGAGGAATATGCTGCGGGACTGTCGACCTCCTTGCGTCGCGGGCTCGACGCCCTGCCGGCCGATCGCGACGGGGTTCTCGTCGCCTTGGGCGACATGCCGCTTGTCACCGCCGCCGAGATCGGAAAGCTCGTCAACGCCTTCAGCCCGGTGGAGGGGCGCGAAATCATCGTGCCGACACGACGGGGAAAGCGCGGCAATCCGGTGCTCTGGGGCAAGCGCTTCTGGAGCGAGATGAAGGCGGCGACAGGCGATGTCGGCGCGCGGCATTTGATAGCGGCGCATCCCGAAGCCATTGCCGAAATCGAGATGGAGGGCGATGGCGTTCTGACCGATATCGATACGCCCCAGGCCCTGGCACGGCTTGCCGCCGCCACGAAAGTTGATGCGTGAAATTTTTTTGAACGGCGAATGAATAAACGGCGCGTCGGCGGCGTTGTCGGAGCGCCCAGAATAGAAACTTTGGCTGGAGGGGCCCATGACCACATTGATCGGCACCGTTACTCTTGCCGGGACGATTTTCGGCGCGTTGATTGGCCAGATTGCCACCGGCGCGGAATTTGCCGGCGTCATCATCGCCTCTCTTGTCCTGATGAGCTTGCGCGACGCCCGCGACTAACGCCGCGACTTCGTGACCGCCCGGCGGCTTCGCGCTGACGGCTGGCCCCCCACGCATTGTCATGCGATAGTGCCCCCAATTGGGGGCTCGCCCCCAAATCTATCGGGGAGGGGTGCGGCATTCCGTGAAGCTTCTGTTGGCTTTCAGTCGGTTCGTCGACCGGTTTAACGACTACGTCGGCAAAGGGGTCTACTGGCTTATCCTCCTCTCCGTGATCGTGAGCTCTGGCAATGCCACGATCCGCTATGCCTTCAGCCGCAGCTCCAATGGCTGGCTGGAGATTCAGTGGTATCTTTTCTCGGCCGTCTTCCTGCTCGGCGCCGGCTACACCCTGCTTCATAACGAGCATGTCCGGATCGATATCATCTATGGCCGGCTGAAGCCACGCACGCGCGCTTGGATCGACCTCCTCGGCGGGCTCTTCTTCCTGTTGCCCATGGCCTTGCTCATCATGAGCTTGGCATGGCCGATGTTCCTTGATTCCTGGCGCATCGACGAGTACTCGACCGATGCGGGCGGCCTCATCCGCTGGCCGGTCAAGCTCTTGATTCCGGCCGGCTTCCTGCTCTTAACCCTGCAGGGCGTTTCGGAGATCATCAAGCGCGTCGCCTTTCTGATGGGGCTCATTCCCGACCCGGGCGAGCGGCGCGAGCGTGGTGCGCCGACCGAGCCCGACAGCGAGGCCATTCCGCCGGGAGCGGCACGGTGAGTGCGTTCCTGATTGCCTATCTGCCCGCGATTATGTTCGCCTCGCTGATCCTCTTGCTGCTGATCGGCTATCCCGTCACCTTCTCGCTCGCGGCCAACGGCCTCTTCTACGGCGCGGTCGCGATCAAGCTCGGCCTTCTGACGCCGGCGCTGCTCCAGGCTTTGCCGGAGCGGGTCTTCGGCATCATGCGAAACGACACTTATCTTGCGGTACCGTTCTTCACCTTCATGGGGTTGATCCTCGAGCGCTCTGGCATGGCCGAGGATCTGCTCGACACGATCGGCCAGCTCTTCGGCCGGCTGCGCGGCGGGCTTGCCTATGCCGTGGTTTTCGTCGGCGCCTTGCTTGCCGCGACGACCGGGGTGGTTGCGGCGTCGGTCATCTCGATGGGTCTCATCTCGTTGCCGATCATGCTGCGCTACGGCTATGACCGGCGTGTCGCCGCCGGGGTCATTGCCGCCTCGGGCACGCTTGCGCAGATCATTCCGCCGAGCCTCGTGCTCATCGTCATGGCGGACCAGCTCGGCCGCTCCGTCGGCGACATGTATCAGGGCGCGTTCATTCCGGGCATCGGTCTCGCCTTCCTTTACGCGTCCTATGTATTCCTCGTCACGATGGTGCGGCCGCGCGCCGCGCCAGCGCTTCCGCCCGAAGCGGTCGTCATTCGCGAGGAAAACGGCAAGGCTGGCTATGCCTCGCTCGTCATCGTGGTGGCGCTTGCCTTCATCGGCGGCTATTTCCTCAATTACCGCTTCGAGGCGATCTGGGCCGCGGCGCTGGCGGGTCTTGCGGTCTATCTCCTCGCCCTTGCCGACAAATATCTGAACCTCCGCCTGATGAGCCGGCTGACACAGCGCGTCTGCTTCGTGATGATGCCGCCGCTCGCGCTGATCTTTCTCGTGCTGGGGACGATCTTCATTGGCGTGGCGACGCCGACGGAAGGCGGCGCGATGGGCGCGTCGGGCTCGCTGATCCTGGCTCTCACCAACCGCCGCCTCGATTGGAAACTCTTGCGCCAGGCGATGGACACGACCGCGAAGCTCTCTTGCTTCGTGATGTTCATTCTCATCGGCTCGACCGTCTTCACCCTCACCTTCCGCGGCGTCAATGGCGATCTCTGGGTGGAAAGCCTGCTGACGAGCCTCCCGGGCGGTCAGGTCGGCTTTCTCGTCGTCGTCAATCTGATGACCTTCGTCCTCGCCTTCTTCCTCGATTATTTCGAGCTCGCTTTCATCATCGTGCCGCTGCTGGGGCCGGTCGCGGAGAAACTCGGCATCGATCTCATCTGGTTCGGCGTGCTCCTGGGCGTCAACATGCAGACCTCGTTCCTGCATCCGCCCTTCGGCTTTGCGCTGTTCTATCTGCGCAGCGTCGCGCCCGCCAAGGAGCACATGGATCGCGTCACGCGAAAAATCATCGCGCCGGTGACAACCGGGCAGATCTATTGGGGCGCCCTCCCCTTCGTCACGATCCAGCTCATCATGGTGGTGCTGATCATCGCCTTTCCCCAGATCGTGCTCGTGTCTCTCGACAGAGGCCCGAAGATCAACCCGAACGACATCCATATCGAGGTCCCACAGGAGGACCAATCGGATCAGCCGCTGCCCGACTTCAAGTGATTCGCTGTTGTCATGAAAAGCCCCGCTCCGGCGGGGCTTTTCTTCGCCGTGTCAGGCCTTCGCGATATGCGCGTACATGAAATTGTCGAATTGCTGCTCTTCGACCCGGAACCATTCCTGCTCCTGGGCGACGAACGGCTTCCATTGTTCGTAGACTTTCTTGAACTTCGGATTGCGCGCCGATTCTTCTGCGTAGAGCTCTTGCGCCGCCTTGTAGCAGGCTTCCATGATTTCGCGCGAGAAAAAGCGAAGCTGTACGCCGTTGGCGATGAGCCGCTTCAAGGCTTTGGGATTTTCGACATCGTATTTCGCCTGCATCCAATTATTGGCGTCGGCCGCGGCGGCTTGAATGACGGCCTGATAGGATGGCGGCAATTTGTTCCATTGGTCGAGATTGATGTAGACGGGCAGATTGGCCTGTCCTTCCCACCAGCCCGGGGCATAGTAATACTTGGCGACTTTATAGAAGCCGAGCTTCTCATCGTCGTAAGGCCCGATCCATTCGGCGGCGTCGATCGTTCCTTTCTCGAGCGATGGATAGATATCGCCACCGGCGATCACTTGTGGAACGACGCCGAGCTTCGAGAGCACCGTGCCGGCCCAGCCGCCGATCCGGAACTTCAGGCCCTTGAGATCGTCGACGGTCTTGATCTCCTTGCGATACCACCCGCCGGCCTGCGCGCCGGTATTGCCGCACGCGATCGAGACGACGTTGTAGTCCTTGAAAAACTCGTTCATCAGCTCCTGACCGCCGCCATGGCGCAGCCACGCGTTTTGGATGCGCGTGTTCGTGCCGAAGGGAATGGTGCAATCGAAGGTGAAGGTCGGATCCTTGCCGACATAGTAATAGCTCGCGGTATGCCCCATCTCGACGGTGTTGTTTTGCACCGCGTCGAGCACCTGTAGGGCGGGAACGATCTCGCCGCCGGCGAAGGCGCGAATCTCGAATTTATTGTCGGTCAGCTCGGCAACCCGCTTGGTAAAGAATTCGACGCCGCCGAACAGCGCATCGAGGCTTTTGGGCCAACTCGTCGCCATGCGCCATTTGAGCTCGGGTTGCGATTGGGCGATGGCTGGCGCGGCGATCGTGGTCGCGGCCAAGCCGATGCCGCCGGCTTTTAGGAATGAGCGTCTCTTCATCGGGCTTCCTCCATGCTCCCTGAGCGGCGTCATTGACCCAGGCCGCTCCTGGCCAAGGATCATACACAAATCTCTCTGACGAGATAGGCCAAACCGGCTGCCGATATGACAGGAAGCCGTCGCCTATGCTAGGAGAGGCCGCATGATTGGGCCGGCGCAATGCGTGGCGCCGGCTGGCCTCGGGGAGGGTGCCATCACCGCGGACGTCATTTTCGGCCTCAGTCCCGTCCTGGTGGCTGCGACGATCCTTGTCGTGACCTACCTCCTCATTGTTTCCGACCGCTTCGACCGCTCGATCATCGCCATTCTGGGCGGCGGCGCCATGATCCTCGGCGGCGTGCTGACCCAGGACGAGGCGATCCGCGGCGTCGATTTCAACACCATCGCGCTTTTGACCGGGATGATGGTCCTGGTCTCGATCGCGCGGCGGTCCGGCATTTTCGAGTTTCTCGCCATTTGGTCGGCGCAGCGCGTCAACGCCTCGCCCGCCGGCATCCTCGTTCTCCTCTCTCTCGTTACCGCGGTGGTTTCGGCTTTGCTCGACAACGTGACGACGGTGCTGCTGATCGCGCCGGTCACCCTCTCCATCACCCAGCGCTTACGCGTCCCGCCCTTTCCCTTTCTCTTCAGCGAAGTTCTTGCCTCGAATATCGGCGGCACGGCGACACTGATCGGCGATCCGCCCAATATCATGATCGGCTCGGCGGCGGGCTTGAGCTTCAATGCCTTTGTGCTCCACTTGACCCCGGTCATTCTGATCGTCATGGCCTGTCAGGCGCTCGCAACGCACCTTCTCTGGGGGCGCGCTTTCGCGGCCACGCGTGAAGCGCGTGCGGAGGTCATGGCAATCGCGGCGGGGTCGGTCATCACCGATCGCCGGCTCCTGACGCAATCGCTAGCGGTTTTCGCAGCGGCCCTGCTCGCCTTCATCTTCGCGCGATACTTGCGGCTCGCGCCGGGAACGATTGCGCTGCTCTGCGCCGCGACGCTGATGCTGCTCGACAATCTCGCGCATCACCGCGAAGCGCAGACTCAGAAGGTCATCGGGACCTATGGCGACGTTGATTGGATCACGATCTTTTTCTTCATCGGGCTCTTCGTGGTGGTCCACGGTTTCGAAGTGACGGGCGCGCTTGCCGCGATCGCGCATCGGCTGATCGCCGCCGTCCATGGCAATCTCGCGATCGCCGCCTCGGTCATTCTCTGGTCGTCGGCAATCCTTTCGGCGGTGGTCGACAACATTCCCTTCGTTGCCGCGATGATTCCGCTGATCAAGGTCCTCGCGCCAGAGTTCGGCGGCGAGGAAGCGCTGCTGCCATTGTGGTGGGCACTGTCGCTCGGCGCTTGCCTCGGCGGCAATGCCACACTCATCGGCGCCTCAGCCAACCTGACCGTCGCCGGCATCGCGCAGCGCAACGGCGTCCGCTTCGATTTCCTGACCTATACCAAATCCGCAGCGCCGCTCGCGTTGATGAGCATCGTCATCTGCCAGATCTATCTTTGGCTGCGGTATTTCTGAGCGACTTTCCGGCGCCCGTGCGGCTTTCTCCATCCTCCCGGTCTCTTTCGAAGTAGCCGAGCAGGGCCTGCAGAAGCGGTGCGAGGCGCTCCAACTCGTCGCGATGGGCGATCGAAAGCGTCGTCAGCAGCGCCTCCGCCTTGGGCGTGAGCGAAAGCAGCACCTGACGACGGTCATCGGCGCCGCTCCGGCGATCGACCAGGCCCTTTGCGACCAGACGGTCGATCAATCCGACCGCGCTGTGGTGACGGATCGCAAGACGCTCGGCGAGCTCGCCCGTGGTCATGTCGGCCTGCCCGCGATACCCCTTGATGGCCAGCAAGCCTTGATGTTGCTGGGCGGTCAGCCCCGCTCGCTGCGCCGCCTTCTCGCTGAAGACCAGAAAGCGACGCAGCAAGTACCGAAACTCGGCAAGCCGTTTGTAGTCGGCCCTCGTGAGATCCGATTGCGCTCGTTTCGCGATCTTGCTGCTAGCGACCGGCCGCGCTGATTGGACGCGCTTCATGGCCCTTCCAAAAATATCGCGTTGCGATATAACTCAGCCATCTTGTCCTTTACTATTCCCCGCATACCGTAATGGCACTTCGTACGTCTCTCAGTAGCTCATCCCCGTCTCGTCAAAAAGCTGGAAACGGTTCGCGGGGCATCGCCTCGGATCAATTGCGTGACTTCACCACGGACCGACGGCTGCTTCTTCTGATTGCAATGGCGTTGGTTGTCGGCACGGCCGGCGCCGCCGCCGCTTGGGGATTGCTGCATCTCATCAACTTTGCGACCAACCTCGCCTATTACGGACGCGTCAGCGCGGCGCCCGTATCGATTGTCGGGAACGGGCTTGGACTGGCGGCGGTGTTGATCCCGATTGCGGGCGGTCTCGTCATTGGGCTCATGGCCCGCTATGGATCGGAAAAGATACGTGGTCACGGCATTCCGGAGGCAATGGAAGCGATCCTCATTGGACGCAGCCGCATTCAGCTCCGGGTCGCAGTCCTGAAGCCGGTCTCCTCGGCAATCTCCATCGGCACGGGCGGCCCCTTTGGCGCCGAAGGTCCCATCATCATGACGGGCGGCGCATTCGGCTCGCTCTTCGCCCAACTCTTCCACCTATCGAACGCGGAGCGGAAAACCCTTCTGGTGGCGGGCGCGGCCGCCGGGATGACCGCCACATTCGGCACGCCGGTCGCAGCAACGCTCCTGGCGGTCGAGTTGCTGCTTTTCGAATGGAAGCCACGCAGCTTTGTGCCGGTGGCGACGGCTTGCGTGGCGGCGGCGGTCTGGCGTCCATTTCTCATGGATGCCGGTGCCCTCTTCCCGATGGCCTCGAGTGCCGGGCTGACACCGCTCATTCTCTTATTCACAGCGGGCCTCGGCATCATTGCCGGCGTTTGCTCCGGCTTGCTGACGCAGATGGTTTATGCGACCGAGGACCTATTTCAACGCCTCCCGCTGCATTGGATGTGGTGGCCCGCCTTCGGCGGCGCCGTCGTCGGCTTGGGCGGCCTCGTGGAGCCTCACGCCCTCGGCGTCGGCTACGACAACATCGCCGCGCTGCTACACGGCGAGATGACACCTATCGCAGTGCTGAGGTTGCTGGCCGTGAAGGCGGTCATCTGGTCGATCGCACTCGGCTCGGGAACATCGGGCGGCGTTCTCGCCCCTCTCCTCATCATGGGCGGGGCGCTCGGCGCGCTTTTCGGTCATGTCGTCCCGGCGCAAGAGGTTGGCTTGTGGGCCCTCATCGGCATGGCCGCGATGATGGCGGGCACCATGCGGTCGCCCTTGACCGCGATCGTCTTCGCGCTCGAGCTGACACATAACCTTGGCGCACTGCTGCCGCTCCTCATCGCCTGCGTGGCGGCGCATGCGACCACCGTTCTGTTGCTTCGGCGTTCGATTTTGACGGAGAAGGTGGCGCGTCGTGGCCATCATCTCACGCGCGAATACATCGTCGATCCCTTCGAGATCATTCGCGTCGCGGAGATCATGGCGCGACCGGTCGACACCCTTGCCGCCGAAATGCCGATCGGCGAGGTCATCGCGTTCTTCACGGACGACACCACGCCGCGGCACAAAAGCTATCCCGTCGTCGATGCGAGCGGTTGCGTCGTTGCGATGGTCGCCCGCTCCGACGTGCTGCGTTGGACGGTGAAGGGATGGCCGGCCGGCCAAACGCTGCGCGAGGTGCTGCCGGATCAGGAACTGATCGTCGGCTATGAGGACGAACTGGTGGGACAATTGGCCGACCGAATGGCCGCCGTCGATGTCAGCCGGGTCCCGATCCTGCGGCGCGACGACGATGGCCTGGTCGGTCTCGTTGCGCGCCGCGATTTGCTGCGCGTCCGGGCCAACGCGATTCGCCATGAGAAAGAACGCGAGGCCCTGATCAAGCTCCGGCAGAGCCGTTCCGTCGGATAGGAAGGCGCGGCGCCGCCCTCATCCAACGGCCGAGCGCGAAGACGCCGGTCACGCGGGATAGACCTTGGCCTTGCCGGCAAGACTGTCGAAGAGCGCGAGCATGCGCTGGCGCCAGGCGTAGACCGGATCGTCTGCTTCGAGCAGCTTGAAATCGCTGATGCAGCGGCACCATTGGAAGCCGCCGAAAACGGCATAATCGGCGTAAAGCGGCTTCGTGCCGCCGAGAAAATCCTGCGACCTCAGCACGAGACGAAGGGGCGTCAGCGCTTCGCGAAAGGCGAGGACGTTCTTGTCGCGTTCGGCAACGACGTCTTCCAGCGTTCGGCCGAGTCGCTCTTCGCGACTTTTGCGGAAATAGTCCCGATCCTGCGGCGCGACATGCTTCCAAATATCGAGCACCACGAGCTTGAGCATTGCCGGTCCCAGCACGCTATCGGCCCAGCTCGCGTGAAATCGCGTCAGCGCCCGGCCGCCATTGTCGCCGAAGAGCGAGGGACGATCGGGATAGGCGGTCTCGAGATATTCGGCGATCGCCCAGGAATCGTTGACCCAGCCCTCGCCATCGATCAACACGGGCACGCGCCCCTGATTGCTGAAGGCGATCGCCGCCTTTTCGGTGAAACGCCAAGGAATGGTTTCGACCGCGAGTCCCTTATGCGCCAGCGCCATCTTGATTCGCCAGCAATAGGGGCTGAAGCGACGGTCGAGCTCGGCGCCGGCAAGGTCGTAGAGCTTCAGCATCACCCTCACCCCCAATAGCGGCCGGTCGCGCCAATGGCCACGACAATGAGGCCGAGGATGAGATTGAATTCGACGATGCGCCGAATCTGATTGAGCTGTGTCGCGGCGGCCGGGAAATCGCCGCCATCGACGGCGCGGCGAAAGCGCGGCCATGGCGCGAAATAGAGATGCCCGAAGGCCAGGATCATAATGATGCCGAGCGTCATCATGATCTGCACATGAAGTCCGTTGATGCCAAGCGCCAGCATCGCGAATCCGCTTGCAAGCAGCAGAGCCACTGCTGCCCAGACCCAGGGGAAGAACCGGGCGAAGATGCGCCGCCATAGCGGCAGGCGCAGCG
>CAYMNX010000799.1:0-10815 GCA_964391905.1 uncultured Rhizobiaceae bacterium | reverse complement strand
TCCTTGAACGCCTGGAGCCAGGGCCGAAAATGCTTCGCCGTCCCGCCGGTACGCCGTAAGGCCTGTTCCAGCGAACGATATACGATGTCATAGGGGCGACTCACCGGATTTGAGCATCCCGGAATGCCGAATTGAAACCCGGACGGATAAAGCATCGGTGAAACATAATCGACCAGAGGCGAGAGATCCTCGAGCCGCTGCCCGATATGCGTATCGTCCGTGTTCCAGCAGGTATAACCGAAGACATCGATCGCGAGGAAGACATTATAGCGAACGAGCCGATCGCGCGCGCTGACGAGAAACCCCTTGATCGCGTCGATGCGCGCGGCCTCGGTGCTCGCTTTCGATAGTCGCGCATGGGCGCTGTCGGGGAACCGGACATAATCGAATTGGATTTCATCGAAGCCGGCCGCAGCGGCTTCTTCCGCCAAGGCGACATTATAGTCCCAAGCCTCGCTGCGAAACGGATCGATCCAGGCCTGCTTCTCGCCGTCGCGAAAGAGCGTCCCGTCGTCGCGCTTCACCGCCAGATCCGGTCGCGCCGTTGCCAGCGGATCATCTTTGAAGACGACTATACGCGCAATCGCGTAGATACTTTCGCCATGCAGGCTGCGAACGAGTGTCGCGAGGTCCGGAATGGTGGTGATCCGCCGTGCGCCGATCGCCGCGGCAAGCGGTACCGCGGTCGGATAAGCGACCAAACCGCGATCGCCCTTCAGATCGATGACGACGGCATTGAGTTCCGTCTCCCGGATCAAGCTGAGCGCCGGTTCGCGTATGCCGCGGCTGCCGACACCATAGAACGACAAATAGAGCGCTCGCGGCGTGAAAGGATCGAGGCGCAAAGACATGTTTTCGCCGGTGACCCCGACCTCCATGCGACGATAGCCGACGGCGCGGACCGCGATCGTTGCAAAAACGCCGTTGACGCTGAAAGTGCCCGCCTTGTCCGTAACGAATGCTTGCCCGCCGACGGTCACGACCGCTCCGACGATTGCTTGACTGGTTCGGCTGTCGAGAACCGTTCCTTTGAGGGCGAAGGCGTCGGAAGTGCTGGCTAGCGCGAGGCAGGCGATGGCCGCAAATCGAGCAACAAAGCAACGACGAATGATCCCGTTCACCGGTTTGAATCCACTTTCTGAAAGATTGCGCCGAAGCGAGCGCCGCGGTCGAGATCGGTCACGAGATAGCGTGGCAAGGCAAGAAGATCGTCGCCGGGACGGAGCGACCGCCGATCGAGAGTGAAGCCCGCGACATAACCGGCGCGCTCGGCCGCGCGCTCGAGATCGGCGTCGTAAATGCCGAATGGCCAGGCGAGCATGTCAACCGTAACGCCGAGGCGAGCAATGAGCGTTTCCTTCGATCGCGTCAGCTGCATCGCGACGAATCGCTCATAGGCTGCCGGATTGAGGCGCCGGGCCTCGATCTTGAAATTGGGATGCCAATAGGTGTGCGATTGAATGTCGACGAGGCCGCTCTGCGCCATCTCGGCGAGTTGCGGCCATGTCATCGCATAGGCGGCGTTCGAGATTGCAGAAGGATAGATGAAGAGCGTCACTGGTATCTTGTCGCGCTTGATGATCGGAAACATCTCCGTGAACACGGAACGGTGGCCGTCATCGGCGGTGATGGCGACATCGCGGGCGCCGGGCGGCGACGATTTTTCCCTGCAGCCCGGCGACGAGCGTCGGCAACGGAACGATGCGATAGCCGTGCGCCGCAAGCCAATCGAGTTGTTGTTCGAAAACGGGTGTCGTCACCGTCATGCCGTCGCTCGCGATCGCGCCAAAGCGGTGATAGACGAGAATTGTGGCTGCCGCGGCGGCCGTACTCATCGCGGCAAACCCGGCAATGGTGAGGCTCGCCAAGACAAGAAGCACGCTCAACCGTTCGCGCCCGATGCGTTGGGCAGGGCGGGCCGCGTGGCCAGGGGAACGGGCGTACATGGATCTACTCGCTTCAGGCTGCCCACATCGGCAGCGGCGTCCAAGTTGTTGCCGGCAGCGGCGCAGGTCACCGCGCCGCGCCGGGAACAGCTTGGCTTACTTACTTGCGAAGACCGCGTTGAAAGATGCGGTCGGCTTTCTCATTGGCGCTTTTGGCATCCGCGGCGGCCTGCGCCGCGCTCGCCTGGGCCGCCTGGGACGCGGCGAGCGCCTGTTGTGAGGTTTGCTTTGCTTGATCTGCGTTTTGGCTGGCAGATGTCAAAAGCGTGCGGTCCTGATCGCTGAGCGTCGTGCACGCGGCGAGCGCCGCAAGGGCAGTCAGCGCGACGAGAATTTGCTTCACGGAACGCATTTAGTTTCTCCTATTTCATTGCACGTTGATTGGTCAAAGCGGCAGAAGAACTCCATCGGCGAGTTCCTCGCAAAAAGCTTTACGACGGCGTTTCCGTGGTCGCTTTGACCCAGATCAAGCGTTGGGTGCGGCGCTAAAACAGGTTTTTCGGGCGCGTCACTTGCACGGGCATGCCGTCGCGCCGCTCTTCCGCGAGATGGATCGCATACCAATCGAGCCGTTGCGCATCGGCCCCTGCCGCTCGAAGAACGAGCGCATCGGCATCGACAGCGCCGGTGGTCGTCGGCGCGCCCGTCGTTTCGAGCGCGTCCGCGTCGTCCTGGCTTGAATGGACCTCAAGATAGAGCTCGCCACCGGACCAGCCCACTTTCGCCTGCTGATCGACGACGACGACCGACGTGCCAAGCTTGACCGCTTTGAAGAGGGCTAGAATATCCTCGGGATACATGCGGATGCAGCCATGACTGTCGCGGCGGCCTATGCTGTAGGGCTTGTTCGTGCCGTGGATCGCGTAGCCATTCCAAGCAAGGTAGAGTGCATAGTCGCCCATCGGATTATCAGGGCCTGGCCCGACGATCGCCGGAAGATCGGGCTCTTCTTCATGCTCGGATTTGGTTGGTACCCAGGTCGGATGAACCGCCTTGCGGACGATCGCGGTGCGGCCGACCGGCGTCTCCTTGCCCTCGCCGCCGATGCCGATCGGGAAGCTGCGCGGCCCGCTTCCGTCGCTCGGGAAATAATAGAGTCGTAGCTCGGCGAGGTTGATGACGATACCGCGCCGCGGCGCATCGGGCAGTATATGCTGCGTCGGTACCTTGACGATCTTATCGGCGCCGGGAAGCCACGGATCGATCCCCGGATTGGCAGCGCGGATTTCGACGTAGCCAACATCGTAGCTGCGCCCGATATCGAGAAGCGTATCTTCGTCTTTTGTCGTGAAAAGCGTTGGAATGCCGATCAGCTCATCGGGCGCGCGCGGCGCCATCGCCGCTGCAAGCAGAATTGCCGCTGTTGCTATCCCGATGCGCCGCGGCGAGCGATGTCGCGTAATCGGCGCGGCAGCACGGGCGATCAATCGCCAAACGGGTATCCGCACTAGCGTCCAACGGACAATGGCGGGATATGCCGCCGACCAGCGAAATCGGACAAATTACGCCGCCTTGAAACACGGCGCGCGGCGAAGCGCGGGATTGCATTTCGCTATCTCGCGCCTTTCGCCTTCGAGTGCCAGCCGAAGGTGAATCTTCTTCAACTGCTCCGCGATGGGCGGCTGGTCGATTGCGGCGATAGCCATATCGATACGACGAAGCTGGGTTTTGTCCAAATCCAAAAGTGATCGCATGATACCCTCTGAAAGCTCGCTTAGTTGTTGAGCCACATGCTGTAGAAAGGCGGATCGACAAGCGCTGTCGAATCTTGTGCGGATGTGAAGAATTCCGGACCGCCGTAGCTCATGTCCGGGAAACGAAGCATGAAGGTGATAACGACGCTGAGAGCCAGCACAGCGGCAACCGCCGACAAGCCACTGTTCATATGCTCGCAATGGGCGTTCAGGCGATGGAGGAAGGCAGCGGTTTTGGTGGATCGCTTGCTCATGATAGCACCGTTAGTGCGGAAGCAGTCCGCGATCGTCGAGGGCATCACTGAGTGCTTGTTTGATACGGGCGATGGTGATCGGCCGTAGCAGCATGACGACCTGTTCGGGCATGGGCGCGCCCTCACGCTCGATCTTCCCGCCCATAATGATGATCGGCGTCGTCCGCAGGGCTTCATTCGAACGCAGCCATTTGACCGCTTCATCGGCAGGAACATCGCTGAGCTGCTGGCTGAGGAGAATGACATCCGGCCGCTCTGCCATTGCAAGCGCCAGGGCGCCAGCGCCGCTTGTCACCGTATTGATGACCACGAAGCCGGCCGCCATAAGCGTTTCCTGGCAGAGCTGCCGCGTCACCGGGTCGGAATCCGCCAGCAACGCACGCCGTGGTTGAAGCTCGCTCATGGGACCGGCCACCAGCTTCCCCGCGTCTATAGGTCAGAGTTGCATTGCCCGACGGCGAATTCCTCGAGCCGCTCGCTGTCGCGGATTTCGACCTGGTTGGGCGTCGGCAAGCCGATCACGCCTTCGAGCTTGAGTTTCGTAAAGGTGCGGGACACGGTCTCGGTTGTGAGGCCGAGATAGTCGGCGATCTCGTTTCGCGCCATTGGCACGAAAACTTCGTCATCACAATCTTGTTGCTCAGCCATCAAGAGGAGAAAGCTCGCAACTTTCTCCGTCGCACCCTTGCGGCCGAGCAGCAGCATCTGGTCCTGCGCGGCGCGGAGCTCGTGGGACGCGACATAGAGCAGGCGTCGGGCCAGGCCCGGGACCTCGTCAATCAGCCGATCGAAACCGGCGCGCGTGTAGCGGCAGAGCGTGACGTTGGTAATCGCTTCGGCCGTGTAGACGTGGTGACCTTCCGGCGCGAGCCCCAAAATCTGGCCGGCGCCCAGGAAGCCGGTAATCTGTCGACGCCCGTCCGGCAGCAACTTGTAGAGCTGCAACATGCCGCTCACCACCTCATATACACCGTCAGCTTCATCGCCCTCGGAAAAGATGGTTTCGCGCGGAGCCGCCTTTTGCAGCGTGCTGACCGCCATGATGCGGCTTTTGGCTTGCCTGGCGAGGCCGCGGCAGATGGCCAGTCGCGCGACGTCGATTTTCGGTGCGATGTTCGAAGCGGTTGCGGCGTACATGGTTCTGATCCCCGGCTATACCGATCGCGATTGATCGAGCGGGATTATGATTAAGGTCGCCGTGTCACCGCTTGATGCCAGGACAAGGGCTTTTTGGTATCGTTTGGCGCCAAAGTGCAACGAATTGTGACGCTTTGTGACAGGCCCCATGAGCAACCCGCAGTATATCCTGGTCGTCGACGACGAGGCGCGTATCCGAACCATGCTCCGCCGCTATCTCGAAGGCGAGGGCTTCAAGGTCAGCGAAGCCGCTGATGGCGGTGCCATGCGCGCAGCGCTTGAGGAAGACCATATCGATCTGGTTTTGCTCGATCTTATGATGCCGGGCGAGGACGGGCTTTCGCTCGCTCGTCACATCCGTCAGCACGGACAGACGCCCATCATCATGTTGACGGGCAATGGCGACTTGATCGATCGCGTGGCTGGGCTTGAGGCCGGCGCAGATGACTATATCGCCAAGCCTTTCCATCTCCGTGAAGTCTTGGCGCGTATTCGCACCGTCTTGCGGCGGGTGCCGGCGTCACCCGCTCCGTCGGTGACATCGGCCCAACCCGTTGCGGAAATGGCGGGCGACGTTCTGATCTTTCAGCGGTGGCGCCTCGATTTGCTGCGCCGCGAGTTGCGGCGTCCCGGGGGCAGCGTTGTGCCGTTGACCGCGGGCGAATTCGAGCTGCTGCGCGTTTTCGCAACCCATCCCAATCGGGTGCTTACGCGCGATCAGCTAATGGAGTTCGCCAAAGGCCGTGACTGGGAGCCGTATGACCGGGCGGTCGATACGCAAATCGGCCGCTTGCGCAAAAAAATCGAAGCCGATCCTGCAAGCCCGACGTTGATCAAGACCGTGCGGGGCGCTGGTTATGTTTTCGCGGCGCCGGTGATGCGCGACTGACCGTCGCGCCTTGGGTGTCCAGCAGGACCCGAAGCTTATCGCGAAGCTGATCGGTGCTATAGGGTTTGCCGAGCCAGGCTGCATTCTCGGTCAGCAGACCCTTCGTCATCACCGCAGGTTCGGCATAGCCTGACGTGAAAAGGACCTTCAGGTCGGGTCGGCTCTCGCGCACCTTCTGCGCGAGTTCGACACCGCTCATGCCGCCGGCCATGACGATATCGGTGAACAGCAGCTCGAAAGATTCGCCGCGCTCGACGACCTTCATTGCAGCGGGGCCGTTTTCGGCTTCGATGACGATATGGCCGAGTTCCTTCAAGCGACGAACGGAGACTCGTCTTACACGCGCGTCGTCTTCGACCAATAGAATTCGCTCGCCGCGTCCGGTGCGTGCCGGTAAGGCCCCATCGGCACCGTCTGCGCGTGTCGCCGTCGTTTCTTTAAGGACGGGCAAATAGATCTGAATGGTCGTGCCGTGCCCCAGCTCGCTATAGATCTGTACATGGCCGCCGGATTGCTTGACGAAGCCGTGAACCATGCTCAAGCCTAAGCCCGAGCCGCCCCCCGGTCCCTTGGTGGTATAGAAGGGCTCGAAGGCGCGCTGCTTGACCTCGGGCGTCATGCCGGTCCCGGTATCCGTCACGCCCAACATGATGTAGCTGCCCGGCACGGCTTCCCTGTGCACGGCCGCGTAGGCCGCATCCAATTCCACGCGCCGGGTTTCGATGACGAGGCGGCCGCCATTCGGCATTGCGTCGCGCCCATTGATGGCCAGGTTGAGCAGCGCGTTCTCGACCTGCCCTGCATCCGCCATGGTCAGGGGCAGCTCCGGCTCCAGCATCGTCCGCAGCTCTATCGTCTCGCCCAGCGTCCGGCGCAACAGGTCCGTCGTATTCTGAGCCAGCGCGCTAAGATCGATCGGTTTCGGATTGAGCGGCTGGCGCCGCCCAAAAGCGAGCAGGCGGTTCGCGAGCTGGGCACCGAGCTCCGTTGCTTCCTGCGCTTCCTTCAGCAGCTCGCGATCATCTGCGGCTTCAAGCCTCGCTTCCAGCATTTCGAGGTTGCCGGAAATGGCCGTAAGCAGATTGTTGAAGTCATGCGCCAATCCGCCGGTGAGCTGGCCGACGGCTTCCATCTTCTGCGCCTGGCGCAGATCCTCTTCCATCCTTTCGCGCGCGGTGAGATCGCGAATGAATCCGGTAAAGATTCGCGTGCCGCCGACAGCGACTTCGCCGACGGCAAGCTCCATCGGAAAGATCGTGCCGTCCTTCTTACGTGCCTCGACCTTGCGGCCGATGCCGATAATGTGCTTCTCACCCGTGCGCTGATACCGCGCGAGATACCCGTCATGTTCGTGATGATATGGCTCAGGCATGAGCATCTTCACGTTGCGGCCAATGACCTCGCCGGCGGCATAGCCGAACAGCTTTTCCGCGGCCTGGCTGAAAGACTGCACGATGCCGCCGTCATTGATGGTTATGATCGCATCCGGGGCCGTTTCGAGCACTGATCGCAGCCGTGCTTCGCGTTCCTCCAGCATCGCTTGCGACCGCCGTTCCTCGGTCACGTCGATGTTTATTTCGAGGATCGAGGAGGTCCCCCTCTTGTCGTTATGTATGACCCATTGACTCGCGACGACCATGCGATGCCCATCGCGATGTATCCGGACCAGCTCGCCTTCCCAGCGGCCGTTGTTGAGGAGCTCCGCGCGTATTTCCTGCTGCGGGACAGGAAATTCGGTCTTCAGCAGCTCCGGACCCCTTCGTCCGATTGCTTCCTCGGCTGTATAGCCATAGAGGCGCTCCAGCCCGCCCGTCCACAGGAGTATCTCATCGTCCAGCGTCCGGACCATCATCGGTGCCATGTCGAAAGCATGGCTCACCTGTTCGAGCCGGGCTTGCAATTTCTTGCCTGCGCTGATGTCTTGCGCGATTTTGGATGCGCCGACGATCCAGCCGCGATCATCGAAGATGGGCGAGACGGTCAGCAATATCTGAACGATCTCTCCGTCTTTTCGACGTCGCTCCGTCTCATAACGCTCAATCCGTTCGCCGCGACGGATGCGCACCAGCATCTCAGCCATTTCCTGCGGTCGAGACGGCGCGGCGATGCGATCGATCGACTTTCCGATCATCTCTTTTGCCGGGTAGCCGAAAATCCGTTCGGCACCCGAGTTCCAACTTGTCACGATACCGTCAAGCGTCTTGCTGATGATCGCCGCATCGGACGATTCGACGACCGCGGCGAGAACATTGCCGGCGTGCCGAGCGCCGCTTGCTTTCTGTGACGCGATCGGGCGCGGACGAGGCTTCTTTGCGCCTCGTTTGACTTGAGGTCCTGACTTGTTCGCTTTTCGGATAGCCTTGCCTTTAGAGGCCAATCGCCGACTCGCATATCTCGTTTATTCAGCCACGAGCTTAGCGCCCTTTCGCGCGCTCGCCCAGAGGGAGGTCCGCTTCCGCCGGCGCTAGGAGACCGACAATCGCGTCTCCTCGTTAGAAGCTCAAATCCGTTCCCAAAGACCTGTCTCCTCGTCGAGGCGGTCGACCTCGATGCCGCGAAAATCGGCCTTTGATACGACACCGACGACTTTGTCGTCCGCAACGATCGGAATGTGACGGCAACCGACGTCAAACATCAGACGCAACGCATCGATCGCCGAGCGCTCGGGCGGAACCGTGCGGGGGTTCTGTGTCATCACTTCCGCGAGAACGGTCTCGTTTGCATTCTTGCCTTCGGCGATGACTCTGCCGATCGCGTCGCGTCCCGTGAAAATGCCGAGTAGGTGCCGATCTTCGTCGATTACCAGCACGGCTCCAACCTTGCGTTCTCGCATGCACTCGCAGGCCCGCTTTACCGTCGTCGTCGGCGGCAGCGTGAGTGGATTCTGATTTCTGACGATGTCTGACATTCGCCGCATAGGCTTTCCTCCGTCGGCAACGCGTCACCCGGCAACAATTGGCTTTAACATCCAACTCAATCCTTGATGATTGATATTGGGTGGGCGTTGATCTGGCTCAACTCAAGGTCTGAAGCGCCTTTCGGCCGCACAATGGACGTCGGAAAGCGATGGCACGGCGTGACGCCGTTCCTTAAAGGATCGGCGTATTACGGCGACGAGCCGCTTTCCTCGCGTAGGATGTCGAGGCGTCGCAGCAACTCGCGATCGGTGATCTGAAAAAGGCGCGCCTGGCTCGAAGCCTTATGGCTGATCCACTGGTTGTGAGGCAGGCTGAAGATGTCCTTCGGACCCCAATTGATCGTCGTCTCGCCGATACGCGACTGGCCTTCGCCTTCCATGACGACGCAGACGCAGTTGCTATTCGATCGCGAGGCTGCCGTTTCGATGCCCTTGGTTAGTCCGAGAAGATAACAGTCGAGAGTCGCCATCACCGCGCCGCCGGTACGCGGGTTGGTGTAATGCAGACGGCGCGAGCCATCCTTTCTCGCGGGCGAGGAGGCAAGGATCTCGACGGCCATGTCCCAGGAATATCGGAACATGGGCGAATAGGGTTGCGGCCCCCAGGGCGTGTCAGGCATGAGCCCAGCGGCGCCAAGAGCAATATCGGGTGGCAGCGCCTTGAGATCGTGGACCGGCCCCGGCTCGAACACGCCCGTCTCGAGATAAGTGTGAAAAGGCACGTCGAGCGCATCGACCCAGACGGCGCGCTCCGATCCCTCGTGCTTATGTTCGTGCCAAGTCCAGGCGGGCGTCAGAATCATGTCGCCGGGATGCATGGGACAGTCTTTGCCCTCGACAATGGTGCTGGCTCCGGCGCCTTCGAGCACGAAGCGGATGGCATTCATCGTATGTCGATGCGGCCGCGCCTTCTCGCCGGGCATGAGCGCCTGCAGGTTGACCGATAGGTTGATTGCCGCGCCGTCGCGACCGGTTTCCGTCAAATAGGGGTTACGCAGCACCAGCACACGGCGCTCGGCATTCAGCATATCGGTGGCGGCGACGGCGCGGTCTATCAATGCGCTCATCGTTTGCCACCGCCAGATATGGGCCGTCTCGGGCGCGTGGTTGCGCCGGCTTTCCCGCTCCCACAAAGCGTAGACATTGGCTATCGCCATTTCCGCGTGAAAATCGCCCATGACCCGATCCCCCACCTATCGCAAGTCTTTATTTGAATTGTTCGCAGTTCAACAAGCGCCAACAATTGCAAGAGACGCATCTAAGATAAGCGGGTACAAACCAAAAAAATTGATTTAGATCAAAGTCTGCCGGTCGCAAGAAATGCTGGCATTACTCCGGCCGCGGAGGAGGGCATGGGACGATGAGGTTCGGGCATTTCTGTTTGCCAACCTATTTTGCCGATGTTGACGGTACGGTTGGTCAATTCACGCGTCGCTTCGTCGACTTCCTCGTCGAAAGTGAGGCTCTAGGCTTCGATTCGCTTTGGGCGAACGAGCATCATTTTGACGCCTATGGCGGCATCATTCCCTCGCCCCCGATCATGCTCGCAGCCCTCGCGCAGCGGACCAAGCGCGTGCGCTTGGGCTCGTCGATCATCGTGCTGCCCCTGCACAACCCGATTGAAATCGCCGAGCAGATGGCCATGGTGGATCTGATGTCCGATGGCCGGGTTGAGCTCGGCGTTGGACGCGGTTTCGTCGCCTACGACTACGACCGCTTGCGTATTCCGCTCGAGGATGCGCAAGAACGGTTGAAAGATGGGCTCGCCACGCTTCTCAAAGCGTGGGGGGGTGGGCCCTTCTCGCATCGTGGGCCCTATTATCAGTATGAGAATGTCGAAGTCTGGCCGCAGCCGCAGCAGCGGCCGCACCCGCCGATTTGGCTATCCTGCGGCGGAACGCCGGCGAGTTTCGAATGGGCGGGCCGGCAGGGATACAAGATCATGACCGTCGCCTATCGCGGCGTCGAGCCCTTGGTC
>CAYMNX010000798.1:0-4990 GCA_964391905.1 uncultured Rhizobiaceae bacterium | reverse complement strand
ATGGCGGCTGCCGCCAAGCGGGCCGATGCGGCATCCGCACGCCGGCTTAGGGATATCATCAAAGATACCGGCGAGAGCGAGCGCTTGGCGGCGCGGATCGACCGACTGCTCGCGCCCGAAACCGAGGCCCTCATGGCGGCCTGGGGGCCGCGGCGCGATATCACGCGCCTCGATCGCGAGCTCGAGATCGTGGTCGACCGGCCGGCGGCGCGCTTTGCCGCCTGGTATGAGATGTTTCCGCGCTCGCAGGGCACCATCCCCGGGAAAAGCGCAAGCTTTCTCGATTGCATCGGCCGCCTCGACGACATCGGCGCGATGGGCTTCGATGTGATCTATCTCGTTCCCATCCATCCGATCGGCGAGAAGAATCGCAAGGGCCGCAACAATTCCCTCGCCGGCGTGGCCGGCGACCCCGGCAGCCCCTATGCCATCGGCAGCGCGGAAGGCGGGCATTGCGCGATCCATCCGGAGCTCGGAACCGTGGACGATTTCCGTGCCTTCGTTTCGGCATGCCGCGAGCGCGGCATGGAGGTTGCGCTCGATTTCGCCGTCCAGGCTTCGCCCGATCATCCTTGGATCGCCGAGCATCCCGAATGGTTCGAATTTCGTCCCGACGGCTCGATCCGCTTTGCCGAGAACCCGCCAAAGAAGTATCAGGACATCGTCAATTTCAACTTCAACACCGATGCTTGGCAGGAGCTGTGGCAGGCGTTGCGCAATGTCGTTCTCTTCTGGATCGACGAGGGAGTACGGATCTTTCGCGTCGACAATCCACACACCAAGCCCTTCCCGTTCTGGGAATGGCTCATTCGCGAGATCCAGACGCGTCACCCCGACGTCGCCTTTCTCGCGGAAGCGTTCACGCGGCCGAAGGTGATGGAGCGTCTGGCGAAGCTCGGCTTCACCCAATCCTATACCTACTTCACCTGGCGCAACGAGAAGCACGAGCTCATCGATTATTTCACGCATCTGACGCGTAATGAGCCGCGGGACTAATTTCGTCCGCACCTCTTCACCAACACGCCCGATATTCTGCCGCAGTTCCTGCAACAAGGCGGCCCACCGGCCTTCCGCATTCGCGCCGTGCTCGCGGCGACCTTGGGCGGCCTATACGGCATCTATAACGGTTTCGAGCTGTGCGAGAACACCGCGCTGCCCAATAGCGAGGAATACCGCGATTCCGAAAAATACGAGTGCAAGGTCTGGGATTGGGACCGGCCCGGAAACATCAAGCCGCTGCTGACGAGTCTCAACCAGATTCGCCGCGACAACAGTGCTTTCGCGAATTGGCTCAATCTCGAGTTCCTGCCAAGCGACAATCCGCGGGTCATCTTTTACGGTCGGCTCGATTTCGTCGAGCGCAACTACCTGTTCATCGCAGTCAGCCTTGACCCCTTTACGCCGCAATCAAGCGCGATCGAGATCCCGCTCGACCGCCTCGGCATCGCCGAGTACGAGGATTATGGGGCGGATGATTTGCTGGACGGCAGGACATTGCATTGGGTCGGCCGGCGGCAACAGATCTGGCTCGACCCGGAGCATCCCGCGCTGATCGCGAGAGTGGCAAGGCGCGGCTTGACGGGAGCATGACGTGACGACGCTCTCTTCCGCGCCCGATTGGTACAAGGACGCGATCATCTACGAACTCCACCTCAAGGCATTTTTCGACGCCAATAACGACGGGATCGGCGACCTTCCCGGGCTGATCGCGAAGCTCGATTACCTGCAGGATCTGGGCGTTACCGCGATTTGGCTTCTGCCGTTCTTCCCCTCGCCGCTGCGCGATGACGGCTATGACATTGCCGATTATCGCAACATTCATCAGAGCTACGGCAATCTGCGCGATTTCCGTATGCTGGTGCGCGAGGCCCATGACCGCGGGATGCGGATCATCATCGAGCTCGTCGTCAACCATACCTCCGATCAGCATCCGTGGTTCAAGCGCGCGCGGCTGGCGAAGCCCGGAACCAAAACCCGCGATTTCTACGTCTGGAGCGATACCGACGAAAAGTACAAGGGTACGCGCATCATCTTCACCGACACGGAAAAGTCGAATTGGACCTGGGACCCGGTCGCCTCGGCCTTCTACTGGCACCGCTTCTTTTCGCATCAGCCGGATCTCAATTTCGACAATCCACTCGTCGTGCGCGCCGTCTTCAATACGATGCGCTTCTGGATGGATATGGGCGTCGACGGGCTGCGCCTCGACGCCATTCCCTATCTGTGCGAGCGCGAGGGAACGAGCAACGAGAACCTGCCGGAAACCCATGCCGTCATCAAGCGCATCCGCGCGGAGATGGATCGTCTCTACCCCGATCGCATGCTGCTGGGCGAGGCCAATCAATGGCCCGAGGACGTGAAAGACTATTTTGGCGACGGCGACGAGTGCCACATGGCGTTTCATTTCCCGCTCATGCCGCGCATGTACATGGCGATCGCGCGCGAGGACCGCCACCCCATCACCGACATCATGCGTCAGACGCCGGAGATCCCTGAATCCTGCCAATGGGCGATCTTCCTCCGCAATCACGACGAGCTGACGCTCGAGATGGTCACGGATTCCGAACGCGACTATCTCTGGTCGACCTACGCCGCCGACAAGCGCGCGCGCCTCAATCTCGGCATTCGCCGCCGGCTGGCGCCGCTAATGGAGAACGATCGGCGCAAGATCGAGCTCATGAACGCCCTGTTGCTGTCGATGCCGGGAACGCCGATCATCTATTATGGCGACGAGATCGGCATGGGCGACAACATCTATCTCGGCGACCGCGACGGCGTGCGAACGCCCATGCAATGGACCCCCGATCGCAACGGCGGCTTCTCGCGTGCCGATCCGGCGTCGCTTTATCTGCCCCCGATCATGGACGCGGTCTACGGCTACCAAGCCGTCAACGTCGAGGCGCAGTCGCGCAGCCTGCCGTCGCTTCTCAACTGGATGCGACGGCTGATCAGCGTTCGCCAATCGCTCAAGGTTTTCGGCCGCGGCACCTTGACCTTTCTCTACCCCTCGAACCGGGCCGTCATCGTCTATTTGCGCCAGCATGAAGACTGCACCGTCCTCTGCGTGATGAATCTCTCGCGCTCGGCGCAGGCCGTGGAGGTCGAGCTGCCCGATTTCGCCGGCCGCGTACCGATTGAGTTGCTGGGGCAAACGGCCTTTCCGCCGATCGGCGAGTCTTCCTACGTGATCACGCTGCAAGGCTATGGCTTTTATTGGTTTCAGCTCATCCAGCCCGCCGAAAGCAAGCGCCCGGCCGTTTTGTTCACGCCCGAGCTCGTCACCCTGGTGCAGGGGCACAGCGTTGCCTCGCTGTTCGAAGGCCGCAACCGGTACACGCTCGAGCGCGACATACTTCCGCCTTACATGAAGGTCAGGCGCTGGTTCGCGCAGAAGAATCTCCGCGCCGTGCAGATGACGCTCGCGGTAAGCGCGAGCTACACGCTTGACAATCGCGAATGGAACTGGACGATCGTCGAGGCTCGCGGGTCCGACTCCGCGACCAGCTATTCCCTGCCCCTCACCGGGGAGTGGCAGTCGGCTATGCCGAACCCCGCCGCCGCGGTGCTCGCCAAGCTGCGGCACGGTCCGCGGGAAGGCTACCTCATCGATGCGCTCTGGAGCGAGACTTTCGTGCGGCACGCAATCGAGGCTGCGCTGGAGGGGCGCGAGGTTGCGACCAGCGCGGGGACCCTTTCCTTCAGGCCCACGCCCGCCGCGCGCACCGCGACGCGACCCGAGCGCTTCGTCGTCCGCATGGGCGAGCAGGAACAATCGAACAGCTCGGCGGTGGTCGAAGAATTCCTGATGATCAAGTTCTATCGGCAGGTCGCGGCAGGACCGCATCCCGAGATCGAAATGAGCGGATTCCTGACCATGCAAGCGCATTTCACGAATACGCCGGCGATGCTGGGCAGCATCCACTTGATCGATGCCGCCGGGCAGGAGATCGCGCTCGGCATCCTCCATGCGCTCATCCGCAATCAGGGCGACGGCTGGTCGTTCACGCTTGCCTATCTCGACCGGTTCTTGCACGAATCCCGGGTCGCGCCGGTCGTCGAAGAGGCGACGTCGAGCGATGCCCACACGGCCTATCGGGCGCAGATCGTCCGCCTCGCCTTGCGGACCGCCGAGCTCCACCGCGCGCTTTATGTCGAGGCCGGCGATCCGAGCTTCACGGTCGAGCAGGTCGCGCCCGAGTTGGCACGTCAATGGGCAAAGAATACGGCCGAGCTGTTGACGGCGGCGCTCGCGCAAGTCGAGCGCGCCCGGGCGAAACTGCCCGAGGATGTCGTCGCGGCGCTCGGCGATTTCACCTCGCGGCAAGACGAGCTCGCCGCCTATATCGATTCACTGGTGGAGGATTGCGGCCCGCTTCTGCTTTCGCGCTACCACGGCGACTATCATCTCGGCCAGGTTCTGATCGTGCAGAACGACGTCTATATCGTCGATTTCGAGGGTCCGCCGCAGCTTTCCCTGACCGAGCGGCGCGGCAAGCACTCGATCATCCGCGACATCGCCGGAATGTTGCGCTCTTTCGACTACGCCGCCTGGACCGCACTCGACCATGCGACGGCCATTCAACCCGACCGCCGCAACGAATTGCTGCAAGCGGTGCTGTTGTGGCGCGAGGATATGAGCCGCAGCTTCCTCGACGCCTATGTCGGCGCCATGGCCGATTGTCCGTTATGGCCGCAGGATCAAGGGGTGGCGCGGCGCCTCTTAACGCTTTTCCTGATCGAAAAGGCGGCCATGGAAATCAGCTACGAACTTGGGAACCGGCCCGAGCGCATCGCTGTTCCCATCAAAGGGATTCAATCCTTGCTGCCCCACCAATCTGCTGAAGGAATGGTCGCCAGTGGATAAAGGGCGAGACGTCCGCATCGAAACCTTCGAGAGGGACCCGTTCAGCTATCTCGGCCCGCATCGGCTTGCAGAGAATTGCTATGTCGTGCGCACAGTTCTGCCCGACGCAAAGGGCGTGACGCTGCT
>CAYMNX010000797.1:0-8208 GCA_964391905.1 uncultured Rhizobiaceae bacterium | reverse complement strand
GCCGACGACGGCGCTCGACGCGACGGTGCAGATCCAGGTGCTGGTCCTGTTGCGCAAGCTGCAGAAGGAATTCGGCATGGGGCTCATCTTCGTCACCCATGATCTCGGCGTCGCGGCACAGATCGCCGACAAGGTGGCGGTGATGTATGCCGGCCGCATCGTCGAATATGGCGACGCCAAGGACGTGCTTCTCAATCCGCGGCACCCCTACACGATCGGGATGCTCGCCTCGACCGTCCACGGCCAGGCGCGCGGCAAGGACATCGAGGCGATTCCCGGAAGCCCGCCCGATCTTCGCACCATGCCCGAAGGCTGCAGCTTCGCGCCGCGCTGCAAATTCGCGGTCGCCGATTGCCGCGCCGCGGTGCCCGTGCCGGTTTCGATCGCGCGCGGCCATAGCGCGCGCTGCCTTCGCGCGAACGATCTGACGACGCCGGCGGAGCTCGCCGCATCTTAAGGAACGCCATCGCCGATAACGCAAAGAGGAGGTCTTCATGGCAACGAAATCGAAGCTCAGGCTCGCGCATCTTTCCGGCCCGAACGCGACCATCCAGAACACGCCGCCGCTCATCACCTCCAACAAGGCGCGCGCCAAGCACAACCTCCCGCTGCTGACAGGCAACGACGGCATGCCGTTGAAATTCGACGCGCTCCGGTCACAGCGCCTCGCGGCGCCGGTCAAAGTCTATGTCGAGCAATTCTCGGCGCATCCCCTGGAGCGCGACGCGGCCGAGCTTTATGGCCCGCCGGATGGCTATGTCGATGTCGACGGCGTCTTCCACAAAGAGCGCCGCAGCCCCGAAGACAAGCCGGTCTATGAGATCGAATTGAAGCCCGAGGACGGTCTCTATCCCCTCCCCTATATGGCGACGCAGGCGGACGGCAAAGCCTGGGAAGAAGAATGCGCCGAGCCTTTGGCACCACCGGAGAAGTCACGCCAAGGCTTCTTCCCCGATGGCTCGCGCAGCTTCGAGGAGATCGATCGACTCTCGATCGGCGCGAACGGCACCGCGAGCCAGCTTTCGGCCTTTGCCGCAATCGACTTCTACCGCTTGCTGCCGCCCTCCGGCTATACCAAGGGCCTCCCCGCGGCGCTGCGCACCGATGTCGGCGAAGGCGATATCCCGCCCGAGACGCGCGGCAAGGATTTCTTTCCCTACAAGCCGCGTCATCTCGCGGCTGCGCCGCCGCGGCCGGCCTTGGCGCGCGCCACGAACATGGCGCAGAAGGTGATGTCGAGCGGCAAATATGACGGCGCGATCTTCACCCAAGGGAGCCCCGCGGTCGAAGAGACCGCTTATTGGTTCACGCTTCTCATCGACACGACCTTGCCGATTTGCGGCAATGCGGCGCAACGCCCGCAAGGCCAGATGAGCAATGACGGGCCGCACAACATCGTCGATTCCGCGCACTGGATCGAGTCGAAGATCTGGGCCGATGAGCAAGGCCGCAATCGCTGCGGCGTGATCGTGCTGCAAGAGCAGCAGGTCTTCGCCGCGCGCGAGGTAGCGAAGGTCGATGCGCGGCCGGGCGGCTATCGCGCGACCGGCGGCCATGGCGGCATCCTTGGCGGCGTCAACCATGTCGGCAAGCCGGTGCTGCTCTATGTGCCGGCCTATAAGCACACTTGGTGCTCCGAGGTAAATCTGACGAAGCTGCCGACCAAGACCAAGGCGGTGCGCGCGGGCGCGAGCGGCATCGAGACTTTCGACATCGCGATCAAGAATGCGGCGGGGGAGCTTTTGCCCGAAGCCATTCCGTCGGTCTCGATCGTCAAGGAAGGCGGCTATTTCACCGAGGAATTCGGCGGCGAGCCGGAGGAGGAAAGCGATCTCATCGCCCTCATCGAGCGCAAGCTCGGCCTCGGCCGCTTGGGCGGCTTCGTGATCGAAGGCCAAGTACCCTATGGCTCGATGACCTCGGCGCTGCGTCAGAAAGTCCTGGAGCGCGCGATCTATAGCGGCTTTCCGATCGTGCGCGTCGGTCGCGGCGCGCCCGAAGGCTTCGCCGAAGGCACGGAGATCTGGCTCGCCGGCTCGAACCTGACCGGGACCAAGGCGCGGCTTCTGCTGATGGCGTGCCTCATGCGCTTCGGCGCACTGCCGCCGGCCAAGGATCCCGCCAACCCGACTTCGGCGGAGAAACAGGCGGTGGCCGAGCTCGTCGCGCAATACCAGCGCGTCTTCGACACGCACTGAAACGGAAGCACGGGAACAACGAACCACCAAGACGCAAAGACACAAAGGATAAAGGGCCGCGCTTCGCGGCCCTTTATCTTAAAGAGTTGCTTTGGATGTTGCTTGGAACCAGCCCCGCCTCCAATCCGGTCAGCGCGGGAAAGACGGTCCAGACGGGAGTGCGTAACGTACGCTCTCTAATCCTAGCTAAGCGGCCATCGCAAGTGCCAGCGAGCAATTCCCGGAGTGACCAAGGGGCCATCGAGCGGCGAGCTTGCCGGCCGCGTTTCGTTGCGAGGTTTGATCTGCCCGACTATTGTCGAACCCTTAAAGTGGGAGTGAGCCGTAGGGAAACGGTTGGTTCACACTCCGAAATACAAAGGACGTATGGGGAGGCGAGATGTGACTGCGTCAAACGTGGAGTATTCGCTTGGCGGCACCGAGACCGAGAAGCAGCGATTGCTCGCGCAGGTGCAGCCATACGAGCCGATGGCACGCGCGCTCATCGACCGGATAGGCGTGAAATCCGGCTGGCGCGCAGCCGATATCGGGTGCGGTCCGATCGGTATTTTAAATCTTCTCTCCGACGTCGTCGGGTCGCAGGGGCAAGTCTTCGGCGTGGAGAGGGAGGCGCGCTTTGCAACGATGGCGCGGGACGAAGCCGCAAGACGCAGCCTGCGCAATGTCACGATCGTCGAGGCCGACGGCTTCGCCACGGGCATCGCAAAGAATTCCTTGGACCTGGTACATGAGCGTCTGGTGCTGATGCATGTACCGAACCGGGAAGACTTTATTGCTGAGATGCTGACGCTGCTGCGGCCTGGGGGCACCATCGCCCTCGAGGATGTCGATAACACCTCCTGGTTATGCCATCCCGTGCACCCATCCTGGACCGCGCTGTTCGATGCGTTTCATGCGACCTTCCACAAAAGCGGTGGCGACGGATTTCTCGGCCGCCGCCTTCCCGCGCTCCTGCGCGGCGCCGGCGTGCGCGATGTTCAGACGAAGGTTCATACGGATGTGCTCGAGATCGGCGACTACCGCCGAACGCATCTGCTCTCGCTGGTCGATTCGATCCGTGGCAAGATCGTCGAAGCCGGTGTACTCGCCGACAGCGAAATCGAGCGACATCGGCAAGCGCTCGCCGCTCACCTCGCGGATCCCGCGACGACGGTGATCGAGAAGCTCCTCGTCCAGAGCTGGGGCACCAAGACCTGAATGGCTTGGCAAAAAAATGATCTCCGCCCAAAAAAGTGGCTTCTATGGAGGATCGCGAATGTCACGTGGGTTAACGACGATGCTCTCAAGGCTGCGCACAGCCTGAGCCTCAGGCGTCACCACTCTTGGCACATGTCGGAAGTGCCGATTGCTGGCCGCGAGCACGGCCCATAGCTCAAGAGCGGATTCTCCCGACCCGATCCTGTGAAGCGCCTCCCTGCGCTATCCGGATAGGAGAGTCCGAAAAGCCAACTCGTTGAGCTACGGCTCGGCGCTTCGCGGCCCTTAATCTTACTTGGTGCCTTGGTGATTCTCTTAGGAAACGGCGCGCCGAGCGGTTACCCCGGCACATCGTCGAGCGTCATCGCCGCGACGCGGCGCTGCGCGGCGATCAGGGACGAGCGCCGCATGAACTCGCGGGCGCGCTTCGGATCGGCGGCGACCTCTCGGAGCGCGGCGAGATTCTTGCGGCGAATCTCCGGATCGCGCTCTTCGAGCTGTTTCTTGTTGGCGATCGATTGCTGCTGCACGAATTCGGTCGCAACGGTACGCCGCTGCAGATTGTAGAGATCGAGCAGACGCTCGGGCACGCCATTCAGCAGCACATCGCTCAGCTTCGCCGAGAGATTGCCGGCGTCCTGAAGCCCGCCATTGAGACCCATGCCGCCGATCGGATTGTTGACATGGGCGGCATCGCCGGCGAGCACGACGCGGCCCTTGCGGAAGGTCGAGGCGACGCGCTGATGCGTGACGTAGAGATTGCGGTGGACGATGTCGTAGCCGCCAGGCTTGGGGAAGAATTTCTGCATTCGAGCTTGCACGGCGCCATCGCTCATCAGCTCCTCATCCGAGAGCGCCGGATTGGTCGGATAGACCGTGCGCCAGAGGCCCGGCGGGCCCTTGGCCGAGACCTTGAAGCAATTGCACCATTCATCGGGATCAGCGAAATAGCTGCGCGGGCAATAGCCGCGCGAGGCTTGAAAATCGAACGGCGTCGTCAAGACGATGAAGCGCTCGGGCCAGGTGAAGCCCTCGAATTCGATGCCGCATTGCTTCCTCACCGTGCTGCGCCCGCCATCGGCGCCGATGAGATAGGCGCCGCTGTGGCGGCGCTCGCCGCCGGCACCTTCGACCGTCACCGTCACGGCATCGGCGGTTTGCGACACGCCGGTGACGCGATGGCTGAACAGCACCTCGACATTCGGCAACTCACGGACCCGCTCCAGGATGAGCTGCGCCGTCTTGAATTGCTCGCATTGGATGACATAGGGAAAGGGCGTCTCGTCCTTCAGCAAGGCGTGATCGAATTCCGCGACCTTCTCGCCGCTTGGCCGGTCCCAGAACTGAAAGATCGGCGCGACCAGGCCGACTCGCGCCATGTCCTCGACCAGACCCGCTTCGGCCAGGACCTCAAGCGTTGCGGGATGTGTCGTCGCGGCGCGCGGATCTTCCTGCAGCGTGTCATTCTCGTCGAAGACGCGAACCGGCAGGCCTTTGCGGCCCAAAAGCAAGGCGCAAAGGAGCCCGACGGGGCCGCCGCCCGCAATCAAAATGCGCCGATCGTCAATTCCCATGACTTGCAACCCGGCAAACGGCCATCACTTCTTGCTCTCGTCGTAGTAGTGAATCTCATAGAGCAGGCACCCTTTCTCGGATTTGAAGGGGCCGTGATAGACGCCGGGCGGGCGGCAGGCATAAGTCGGCGCGGCGAAAGGCTCGCCGCCTTTGCCTTGTGCGTCGTTGCCGACAGTCAGATCGCCCTGGAACAGCCAGACCTCTTCCCAATGATCATGGACGAAAGGCGCGGTGGTGAAAGCGCCGGGCTCGAAGCGCAGGAGGCGCGTGCGGCTACCCATCTTGCCCTTCTCGTCGAGGTCGCTCGCCAGGATCTTCTCCTGGATTGTCGGCGGGTAGCCCGGGAGATCGTGCCAACCCGCATTCATGTCGATCTTGTGGAATTCGAGATGGGGCTTGTTCATCGGCATAATGCGCTCCTTTCAGCGTGGCGGCATTCTAGCAAAACGATAGGCCGAAGCGATGCGCCAATGCTAAAACGGTCGGCATAGCAGCCAATAAAATCCCACAAGGCGGGGAGTGAGCGACGCATGGGAGAGACCGAGGCACTATTTTTTATGGCCGAAGATGGCGAGCGCTTCATCATGACGGCGCTCGGCGCCGTCGGCCTTTCGACCGCGGATGCGAAGGCCGTCGCCGAGCTGATGATCCTCACCGATCGCCGCGGCACTGATACGCATGGCATCGCCCGCCTGCCGACCTACGCGCAGCGGCTCAAATCGGGCGCAATCAACCCGGCGCCGAAAATCCGCATCATCGAGGAAGCGCCCGCGACCGCGCTCATCGACGGCGACAACGGCATGGGGCATCTGGTGATGAGCTATGCGGCGCAGCTTGCGATCGCGAAGGCGAAGCAGAATGGGATCGCTTGGGTCGGCGCGCGCATGAGCAACCATGCGGGCGCAGCGGCGCCCTATGCGATGATGCCGCTCGCCCATGACATGATCGGACTTTATCTTGCGGTCGCGGAGTTCAACCACATGCCGCCCTGGGGCGGGTTCGAGCCGCTGCTCGGCACCAACCCGATCGCCATCGCGATTCCGGCGCAGGACGAGCCGCCGATCGTGCATGACATCGCCACGACGGTTGCATCGAACGGCCGGATCGGCGCCGCGGTCGAAGCCGGCGAGGCCTTCCCCGAAGGCTGGATGATCGATCGCCAAGGCAATCCCATCACCGATCCGAAACGCGCGAGCGATGGTCTTGTCCTCCCGATCGGCGGCTATAAGGGCTATGGGCTCAGCCTCGTCTTCGCGCTGATGGGCGGGCTCCTCAACGGCGCGCCGGTCGGGCGCGATGCCGGCGATCCCAAAGGCCCGCCGAAGAAGCCGCCTTCCAATACCGGGCAGGCGATCATGGCGCTCGACATCGCGCGCTTCGGCCCGCCCGAGCGCTTCAAGCGCGGCGTCGATAAATTCATCCGCGAGATTCGCGGCTCGGCGCCGCTCCCAGGCCAAGAGTCGGTGCGCTATCCGGGCGAGCGCGGGCACGAGCGCTATATCGCCTCGGGCCGATCGGGCATTCCCTTGCGTCCGCCCGTCCGCGCGGCACTCGACAAGCTCGCCGCAAATTTGGGGATCGAGAAGCTGAAGTTGCGGTAAACGGCTGCCAATTTCCGGGCGTCATTGCGAGGAGCACAGCGACGAAGCAACCCAGGGCCGTTGCGCTGCCCTGGATCGCCACGGCCGCTCTGCGGCCTCGCGATGACGTCAAATGAATCTTCGTCCTACACCCCCTGGAACACGTCCCACCAATCCTCGAGCATCGAAGGCTGGCTGTGGCGGATCTGGACCGAGATATGATGGAAGCCGGCATCGCGCAGAACGCGCAGCCTTTCCTGCAACTCGCGCTTGGTCGCGGTCCAGGAGAAATTCTTCAGGAGCTCGGCATCGACGATGTCGCGCTCTTCGGGCTTCAAGAACATCAGATGGCCGCGATGATTGGTGAGGTAGCGCGCATCGGCCGGCTCGAAGCGCTCATAGACTTTGCGATATTTCTCGAGCGCGCCGGCCAAGACCGGCGGCAGCGCGCCGCGCTCGCGATCCTGCAGCTCCTGCTCGACGAGATCATGCACCAGCATGATCGCGGTCGGTCCCGCCTGATCCTTGGCGCGCTCCGAATCCGCCGCCTCGCCCTCTTTCAAGACGCAGCCGCCGATCTCGCCGTGAATGTGCAAATCTTTCAAATCGCGCCCCGCCGCCTGCCATTTCTTCTTCATATCGGCGAGCGCATCGAGCGCCGATTGCGCGCGGCCCAAGGGGCAGATCCAGCCGGCGCCAAGCTCCGCCACCAGCGCGCGCGACGTCGGGCCCGTCGCCGAGATGTAGAGCGGGATCGGGTCCTCGATGTTGATCGCGCCGATCTCGGGGTTGAGGAAGCGGATCTTGCGCCGCTTGCCTTCGAACTCCCATTCCAAGGTCTCGCCCGCCAGGAGGCCCTGAACGAGGCGGATATATTCCTTCATATCGGCGAGCTTGACGCGCTTCAGCCCCATGGTGCGGCGGCCGGTGAAGCCCGTGGAGATGCCGAATTCGATCCTGCCGGGCGCGAGCTTGTTGAGCGTGCCGAGCGCACTCGCCGCCACCGGCGCGATACGATTCGAGGGAATGAGCACGCCGGTCATAAGCTTGATCGTCTTCGTCGCCATGGCCGCGGCGCCCATCGCGACGAAGAGATCGGCGTTCAAAAGCTGCGTGTCGAAAAAGGAGGCATTGGCATAGCCCAACTCCTCGGCGCGCTTTACGAGCTTCCAGCTTTCCGCATGCGTTGCGAGGGCGATGCCGTATTCCATGTCGTTCCTCCCCGGCTCTCTTGTTCCGCGCAATCTACCGCGAACCCGCCGATTCCGCAGCCCTCGCCGCAACGGCTTGATTCCCCGGCGCCGCGACACCTTATTTAGCGCACCTTGAACGGCCGGCGCCCGCCGGTACCCTTTGTGCTATCATCGATCTCCACCCCGGACCCCCGAGACGCGTGTGAGCCCCATTTCCGCTTTTCATCCGGCCGTTGCCGCCTGGTTTGGCAAGCATTTCGCGGCGCCCACCGGCGCCCAGGCCGAGGCCTGGCCCGCCATCCAGGAAGGCCAGCACGTGCTGATCGCCGCGCCGACCGGATCGGGCAAGACGCTCGCCGCGTTTCTCGCCGCGATCGACGCGCTGGTGCGGCAGGGGATCGAGACCGGCGGGCTTGATGACGCGGCGCAGATCGTCTACGTCTCGCCGCTAAAGGCGCTGTCGAA
>CAYMNX010000796.1:0-11433 GCA_964391905.1 uncultured Rhizobiaceae bacterium | reverse complement strand
CTTCAAGCTGAAGGTGCTCGACTACATCTTCAACCGCATTCCGATCTTGGCACTCGAGGGCTCCGTTGCGGGCGTCCCCCTTCGCAATGAGGAGAGCATTCTTCTCTATCCAGATCAGGAGAAGCTGGCGCTCGGCATTGCGCGCGCGATCGACGATGTCGATCGTCTCGACACGATTCAAAACGCCGCCTTCGAAGCGTGTCGGGATGTTTTCGATTGGCGCAGCCGCGGCCGCCAGCTTTTCTCGGCACTCGCCTCGCTCTGAACTGCCCGCGGCTCGAACCCCGCGTCAATCGGCCCCGAAGCAGGCCTCGATCAGGCCCGCTGCAGATCGAGCTTCTGATTCGGCAAATAGTAGTCGACGTACCACCGATAGGTCTGCTCGAGTCCGTCTCGAAGCGTCGTCTTCGGCTGCCAGCCGAGGCGCATCAGGCGCGAGACATCGAGCAGCTTTCGCGGTGTTCCATCGGGCTTTGAGGCATCGAATTTGATCGTGCCGTTGAAGCCGACGACTTCGCCGATGAGCGTCGCAAGCTCGCGGATCGAGATGTCGCTGCCGGTGCCGAGATTGACGATGGCTTCGTCGGAATGATGCTTCATGAGGAAGACGATGCCGTCTGCGGCATCTTCGACATAGAGCAGCTCGCGCAGCGGCCGCCCGCTTCCCCACACGTCCAGGACGCTGCGCCGCTGAGTCTTCGCCTCGTGCGCCTTGGCGATCAGGGCGGGAACGACGTGACTTTGCAGGAGGTCGAAATTGTCGCCGCGACCGTAAAGGTTCGTCGGCATCACGGCGATGAAGTCGCAGCCATATTGGCGGCGCATCGCCTGGCAGAGCTTGATGCCCGCGATCTTGGCGATGGCGTACCATTGATTGGTGGGCTCGAGCGGCCCGCTCAGGAGCGAGTCCTCCGGAATCGGCTGCGGCGCGAATTTGGGATAAATGCAGGATGAGCCGAGAAAGACCAGCTTCTCGACGCCGTGGCGGTGCGCGGCGCCGATCACATTCGACTGGATCTGAAGGTTGTCGTAAATGAAATCGGCCGGCCGTGAGTTGTTCGCGTGAATTCCGCCGACTCGTGCGGCCGCCAGAAAGACCGCTTGCGGCCGCACTTCCTGCATGAAATTGTCCACCTGCTGCCGATCGCGCAGATCATAAGTCTGGCGGGGCGCGGTGACGATTTCGCAATCCTCGGCCTCGAGACGCCGGACCAAGGCCGATCCGACCAGCCCGCGGTGGCCCGCGACCCAGACGCGCTTATTCCGCAGCTCGTATCGAATTGATGCTGTCAAGCCTTTGTCCTCCGAGCTCTTTCAGGTCCGCTTCCACCATCTCCTTGACCAGCTCTTCGAAACTGGTTCGGTGTTTCCAGCCCAATTTCCGGCGCGCTTTTTCGGGGTCGCCGAGGAGAAGATCGACCTCGGTCGATCGGTAGTAAGCGGGGTCGATGGCGACGAGCACGTCGCCGGTGCGCAGGCAGTAGCCTTTCTCGTCGCCGTCCTGGCCCTGCCACGCGATCGGCCGTCCGACATGGCGGAAGGCGCGTTCGACGAATTCGCGGACGGAGTGGGTTTCGCCAGTCGCCAGCACGTAATCGTCCGGCTCATCCTGCTGGAGAACACGCCACATCCCTTCGACGTAGTCGCGCGCATGTCCCCAGTCGCGCTTGGCGTTGATGTTTCCGAGATAGAGCCGCTTTTGCAGGCCGAGCTCGATGGCCGCGACGGCGCGCGTGATTTTGCGCGTCACGAAAGTCTCGCCGCGGATCGGCGATTCGTGGTTGAACAGAATGCCGTTCGAGGCGTGAAAATTGTAAGCCTCGCGGTAATTGACCGTGATCCAATAGGCGTAGAGCTTTGCCGCGGCGTAAGGACTGCGCGGATAGAACGGCGTCAGCTCGCGTTGCGGCGTTTCCCGGACCTTGCCGAACAGCTCGGATGTCGAAGCCTGGTAGAAGCGGACCTTGTCTCCCATTCCGAGGATACGAATGGCTTCGAGCAGCCGCAAGGTACCGAGCGCGTCGGTGTTCGCCGTGTACTCAGGCGTCTCGAAGCTGACCTGAACGTGGCTTTGAGCGGCGAGGTTATAGACCTCGCTCGGTTGTGTTTCCTCGAGCAAACGGATGAGATTGGTGGAATCGGTCATATCGCCGTAATGCAGGAAAAACCGCGTGGCGGCCTCGTGCTGGTCGCGATAGAGGTGATCGATGCGTGTCGTGTTGATCAAGGACGAGCGCCGCTTCATTCCGTGCACGACATAGCCCCGGTTCAGGAGGAACTCCGCCAAATAGGCCCCGTCCTGGCCTGTTACGCCGGTAATCAAGGCGACTTTCTCGTTCATTCATGCACCTGCTGAATTTTGATGGCAGACGTATCGATCGCGGGCCCTTGCGTTCCTAGGCGAAAGCCATCCGGTTAGCGACGCGGTCCCACGAATAGGTGTTGATGATGTGGCGCTGACCCGAGCGTCCCATTTCCGACAGACGGTCGGAATCGCTCAGGGCCGCCAGGATGGTGTCCGCGAGATCGGCCGGATCGGCGCGGTCGACGAGAAATCCGTATCGACCGCCCTCGATGATCTCCGGCAATCCATGCCGGTTCAGACCCACGACCGGCGTCCGCGAGATCAGCGCTTCGAGATAAACCTGGCCCCACGGATCGTTGAGCATCGGCTGCACCAGAAGCGTCGCGTTCCGATAAAGATCGCGCAATTGCTCCCACGGAATGTGGCCGTGGAACGTGATCTGCGGATCCGTCGGCAGATATTTGCGGCTGCGCTCGTCGCCGACAACGGTGAGCGTCAGATCGGGGCGGCGCTGTCGCGCGCGCCGAAACGCCTCGACGAGAAGCTCGCCGCCCTTGGCCTTGAAGAGATGTTTTGCGATGAAGAGGAGGCGCGGCGCCGCGTAGGATTTCGGTCCGAAATAAGGCTCGATCTCGCCCATCCCCGAGCCAACGGCGGTGACGCGTTCCGCCGCCACGCCGTAGCGCTCGATGATCTCGTCGCGCACATAGCGACCGAAGGTGAAGATATGCTCGAGCCCCTGCAGAGAGTCGCGCTCGAGACGTTCATATTCGTCAAGCGCCCTCGCTGTGAGCTTGTCGGCATCGGGGCGAAAGGGAAGCGAGAGCGACCACGTATGATCGCAGTAGAGATAATGCTTTATCCCGTCCAAGAGGTCGAAGGCCGGCAGATCCAACGTTCCGGTATGAAGGATGTGACGAATTTCGTGCTCCGCGACGAAGGCTGCGATCTCGTTTGCATGATGGTCGCGAGCAGGTGATGCGCGCAGCAACTGCTCGCTTGTCGTCAATCGCCCGAATCCTGAAGTCAGATGCCGCGCCGCGAGCGAAAGCTTTTTGACGCGGCCGATCTTCGGTTGAAACCCTTCAACCGAGACGCCGAGCTTTTGCAGCGCCGATGCGAGGCGAAACGGCGCGCCGGACCACGTTCTTGGATTGAGCGGATCGCCGAAGACCGACGTGATCGCGACGCGATCAAAGCGAAGGCGCCGGCTATGCGGCGCCATGCGCAAGTCTTCGACATCAAGAAAGGCGGCCATTTAAAATACCCACTAGTAGCGGCCAAAAACAAAAAGCCCTAACAACCACGTTGAGACAAGTGACCAAGGTGTGATCCACCTGTAAATGACATCGCAGCAACACAAATTGGTCACATCGGACGCGCGAAAGGCTGTGGCAACAATCGACGCCATCCAGCATAACCTCGTTCGACCTTGGGGAGCGTTGGCGGTGCGTCGGCAGAAGGATAGCGGCAACAGCATCGTCTTCTTCGAACCCGATCTCACCGAAACGACCACGATCGCGCGTGTCAAAGAAGCCATCGAAGGCGGGTATCGGCCGGTCGTGTTCGGCTTTCGCCGAGCGCGCTATAACAAGGGATATGCCGCGCCGTGGCCTGAGATCGAGCTCGGTCGGACGCAAGACGCGCGGTACTGGAAACGCATCAAAGCGCTGTTTGGCGCGCTGCCCGCAATCATTCGCCATCGGGATCGCTTCAAGTCGAGCGCCGTGTTCCTCGCACGGAATTTGGATCAGCTCCTCCTCGCGCTCTTCGCGCGGCGGTTCTTCAATCGGCCTGTCCTGCTCGCCTACGAGGTTGTCGACATTCAGCCGGCATTTACCCGGCGGGATCTTCGCGGCGCCGCGATCCGACAGATCGAACGTCTTTGCCTCAAGCGGATCGACTTGCTGATCGTCTCGTCGCCCGCCTTCATTCGTAACTATTTCGCGACGACGCAACGCTATGGTGGCGAATGGCTTCTCGTTGAAAACAAATTGCGCCAGTCTGACCTCGAGGCGAGCCGCAGCATCGAACGTGCTGACGGCATGCGCGCGCCGCATGGCGACCGGCGTTGGGTCATCGGCTACTTCGGTCTTATCCGCGGCCAGGCGACGGTCGAACTCATCGCGCGGCTCGCCAAAGCCCTACCCGACAAGGTGGAGTTCGTCTTTCGCGGTGTCCTGACCACGGTCGACCATGCGTGGTTCCATCGGATGGTTGCCGAGACGGAGAATGTCCGTTACGACGGCGCCTACACCAACCCCGATGATCTGCGTGCGCTTTATGGCAGCGTCGACCTTGCTTGGGAGATCGACCTCGAAGACACGCAATACAATTCGCGCTGGCTGCTGCCATGCCGGTTTTACGAAGCGGGATTTTTCGGCGTGCCGTGTCTTGCGGTTCGCAGCTTCGAGATCGGCCGATTGCTCGATTGCCTGGGCGTCGGCTGGACGTTTGAGGCGCCGCTCGAGGAATCGCTTATCCGCTTCTTCAAGGCGCTGAACGTGTCTACCTATGAGCAAAAGCATCAGCGCTTAATGGCCTGTCCGACGAGCGCTTTCGTCGCCGGCGAGGAAGACAAGGTTTTGTGCCAGGCGCTCGAGCGCCTGCTGCGACGCCGTCCAGGAGATGGCGGATCGATGCCGCTTGGCAAGCAAACTGACTCGACACATAGCGTGTCCGCCGAGACGATCGAAGTCAACTAATCGCCGTCTCGATCGCCTCGGCGAATGCCTTGCTATTGCGGCGGGAACAAGGACTGGGGCGCGGCGGTGCTCTCGCCGTCGGGGGGCATTGGCACGGTCCCGAGCGAGCGCGGCTCGCGGCCTTTGATATAGGTCATTCCGTCGATCGTGACCGTCTCTTCGCCTTGAGGCGGTGGCAATAGACCGGGCAGCGCGTCATCATCGGCGGGCGGCCTTGCCCGCGCGCGTTTGACCCGTTTCGGCGGCATTGTGCGCAATGACGGATCGGGCGTCGCAGCCGCATTGGGCCCAATGCCGGCATCCGGTGGCGCCGAGGCCACGGACTGCGGCGGGTTGGCCGCCTCATCCAACAGCACATTGTGAGTCGGAAGTTCCGAGTAGTTGGACGGCGGGGCGACGGCCGGTTGCGTTGACGGTACCGGCGGAGCGAGCGGCGGCACCTCATGAGTCGGAAGCGCTTCCGGCGTCGTCGGCGCTTGCGAGGTCGCGGGCATTTGTGGGGTCGCGGTCGGCCCTTGTGGCGTCGAGGGCGCTTGTGGCGTCGTCGATGCCTGTGGCGTCGCGGGCGCTGGCGGCGCGCTTTGCGCGCTCGACGGGGTCGTTTGGACGTTCGGCGCGGTCATCGCCGTGACGGGCGGCGGACTGGTTGGTGCCGCTGCGACATTTTCGGTTGCTTGCCAAAGGCTCGGCATCATCGTGCGCGCATGCGGGTAGAGGACGGCGATCGCAGCGATCGCCGATGCCGATGCGGCGATGAGCCATGGCACCGCCGAGCGGCGCTCGCGCCGTTCGATTGGGAACGGCCGATCATCGAATGTCGCGGCTTCTGTCCTTACTGCAAGAATCGGTTTCGTCTCGTTCAAAGGCTTGTCTTTGCGAGCGCGACGCGTCTCCGCTGTCTGCGCAGGCCTCGGCGAATTCGATCGCCTCGCCGGTTCGCTCGCGACGGGTTGCGCCGGCGGCGATCGCGGAGCCTCCAATATCGGTTCCGATAGAGCCAATTCCCGGACGGCGGCTTCCTTTGATCGGCGGGAGGCCTTCGGCGCTTTCGCCGAGCCCGGTCCGCGCGGTGTCTCGTTCCGCGGCCGAGCGGCAGTCTCCGGTTTTTTCCCGGCCGGTTGAGGCGTGAGCTTCGGCTCGTTGGTCTCCTGCGCGATGTGGGGCTCCGGCGCCGTGCGACGCTCGCGCATGACGTCGGCCTCCCGCGCGATGTCGGGCTCCGGCGCCGTGGGGGGCTCGCGTGCAACGCGGGCTTCCCGCGCATTGTCTGCCTCCGGCGCCGGGCGAGGCTGGCGTGCGATGCGGGCTTCCCGCGCAATGTCGGGCTCCGGTACCGCACGGGGCGCCGGCGCAGCGGCGGGTGCGTCGGCCGGGCGGTCCAGCTGGGTCAGCAGCAGACCCTGGGTCGACATCAGCAGCTCGGCAATCGCGCTCGGCCAATTTTCATTCTTGATCCCGCAGCGCGGTGCGTCGGCAAAGGCCGCATCGATGAGATCGGAGAGTGACGTTATTTCATCCGCGGTCAACGCAATCGCGACGATTGGCGGGTCGCCGCGCGACAGCGCGCTGAAGCCGGTCCGTGCCAGAAATTCTTCAAGCGGCGCGACCGCCGCCTCCGGCTGTGCCGGCAGCAGATCGATCAAGGCGATGCCTTTGTCGGGATTGAGGGCAATGTATTTCACCCAGGGAGGACCGTCCGCCGCCGCAGTGCGGCGATTGCGAAGGATGGTCCAGTTTCCCGGCAGCTCGGCGAGCATCGTACCAAGTCGATTAACGGCTCTGAGATCCGGTGCCGTTGCGCGCGCGTTCGATCGGCTTCCGGACAATAAGTTCGCGAACATGAGCGTAATCTTCCCCCGCTGTTGCATGGGCCACTCGCCATTCCTTTAGTGCCGCCGAGCGTCCTAAGGACTTCTTCGACCGGGGCTGCGCCCCGTGGCACGCCTTCCCTGGCGAAAAAGCGGGAAGGGAATGATCGCGGTGGTGAGTAAAGTATAGGAAGAGAAAGCCGGCACCTTTGCGGTCAAGCTTGTGACAAAATTGAGGTGCGCCCTTTACTGCAACTTTCGTTCGCAAGTCACTGACGGCTCAACACGTTTCGATAATGAAAGCGCGCAGATGGCGATTTTGTCATCGCGTACTCGCGATTGCAGGGCGACGATCTGGACGCCGCCCGCGAATCATCGTGAGACCATCGTGCCAATTCAGATCGGCCTGCGCTCGCGCTATGCCAACCGCAAGGTAGAACGATGGTTTAATCGGCTTTTTCCGGCGAGGGCTGCTCGAGATAGACGCGCTTTGAATTTTCCCAAAGCTCAAAGCCGCTCCCGTCGCTGCTCGCGAGAAGAATCGCACGCGCCTTCGCAATCGCTTCCTCGACGTCGGCGCACATGAACTTCTCGGCAGCATAGGCACGGCTGTCGCGGTCGAGAAATCGGCACCAATAGACAGCCATCGAACAAGCTCCAGACTCGGCTTTTCCTATCGCGGGCGCTCAACATTGGCCGGATAAATCCGTGCGCTCGGCATTCGGTTTTGCGCTCGGGGGGAAACTCGCGCAACGCGCCGCTTCTCATTCCGAGCGCGGTCGACCCTTCAGATCCCTGGAACCGTTCTAGCCCCCCGGTATGGCCAGCCGCGCTGCAAATGATTGGCGCGCCACGAATTTTGCCCGTTGCCATCCTAGATTTGGGCGCCGCGCTCAATAGTGACTTTTATGTGTCAAGGAGCCGAGCGAATGTCCCGCAGCAAGGAGACGCTGGAAACCATCGAAAATTACCGCTTGAGTCATGGGAATAGATGTTATAGACATCGCCATACGGCGAAATTCCATCGTATATGATATTTAAAACATGATCTCGTCCGCGCAGATGCGAGCCGCGCGATCCTTGCTCGGAATCGATCAGCGCCAGCTTGCAGAGCTTTCCGGCCTTTCTGTCCCGACCATCCAGCGGATGGAAGCTAGCGAAGGCGTGGTGCGCGGCAATGTCGATTCGCTGATGAAGCTCGTCGCTGCGTTGGACGCGGCCGGGATCGAGCTGATCGCCGCCGGTGCCGTGAGCCAGGGCGGCGGGCGCGGCGTGCGGTTGAAGGCATAGCGTAGGGCGACGGCATGCCGGTGGCGGTTGAATTATGGTGCGTTGCGGGTTGGCTTGGCCTTGCCGTCGTGGCGATCATGATCGGACGAAAGCCGCTCGCAGCTTTCGCTCTTTATTCTTTGAGCGGCGCGGTTTCCGTTCTCGCCTTCGCCGCGGCGCTGGTTACCCTCATCACGGCGCCAAACGCCGCGAGCATGCTGGTTTTGCCCTTGGGTCTTCCTTGGCTCGGCGCGCATTTTCGCCTCGATGCGCTGGCGAGCTTCTTCGCAATCGTGGTCAATCTCGGCGGTGCCGCGGCGAGCCTCTACGCCCTTGGCTATGGCCGCCACGAGGCGGCGCCGATGCGCGTGCTGCCCTTCTTTCCGGCGTTTCTCGCCGGGATGAATCTCGTTCTCCTCGCCGACGACGCCTTTACCTTTCTCTTTTCCTGGGAATTGATGTCGCTCGCCTCCTGGGCGCTCGTCATGTCGCATCATCGCGAGCGCGACAATGTCCAGGCGGGCTACGTCTATCTCGTCATGGCGAGCTTCGGAACGCTGTCTCTGCTGCTCGCCTTCGGTATTCTCGCGGGACCGGAAGGGGCTTACGCCTTCACCGCCTTGCGCGGCGTCTCCCATCCGGTCGCCATTACGGCGCTGGTGTTGGCCCTTGCTCTCCTCGGTGCCGGCTCGAAATCCGGCATCGTGCCGCTCCATGCCTGGTTGCCGCTCGCCCATCCGGCGGCGCCGAGCCCTGTCTCGGCACTGATGAGCGGCGCGATGACGAAGGTCGCAATCTACGGCTTCATCCGCATTGTCTTCGATCTCCTGGGCGAGCCCAGCTGGTGGTCGGGTCTGGTAATCCTCGCCTTGGGCGGCCTTACCGCGGCGCTCGGCATTCTCTATGCCGTGCTGGAGCGCGACTTGAAGCGCTTGCTCGCTTACAGCACGGTCGAAAATGTCGGCATCGTCTATATCGGTCTCGGTCTTGCGCTGGCCTTTCGCGCCAACGGCATCGAATGGGCCGCGGCCTTAGCCCTGACGGCGGCGCTGTTCCACGTCCTCAACCACTCGATCTACAAAAGCCTCCTTTTCTTCGGCGCCGGCGCGGTGCTGAACGCCACCGAAGAGCGCGACATGGAACGGCTCGGCGGCCTCATCCATCCGATGGCGGCAAGCAGCTTTGCCTTTCTCGTCGGATGCGCCGCGATCGCGGCGCTGCCGCCCTTGAACGGCTTCGTCTCGGAGTGGCTCACCTTCCAAGCCATCCTCGTCAGCCCCGATCTGCCGCAATGGGGCTTGAAGATTCTCATCCCGGGGGTCGGCGCGCTCCTCGCCTTGGCGGCCGCGCTGACCGCGGCCTGCTTCGTCAAAGCTTTCGGCGTCACCTTTTTGGGGCGGCCGCGCTCCGCCGCCAGCGATAAGGCGAAGGAGACGGATCGCTTCTCGCTCGCCGCGATGTTCCTGCTCGCGGCGCTTTGCCTGCTGATCGGCATTTTCCCCGGCTTCGTCATCGATGCGCTGGCGCCGGTCGTCGAAGCACTGGGCCATGGCCGGATGCCTGTTCAGGTCGCGATACCATGGCTCTCGATCGTCCCGATCGCGGAGAGCCGCAGCTCCTATAACGGGCTCCTCGTCTTCCTTTTTATCGGGGTCTCGGGCTCGCTTGCGGCCTATGCGATTCACCGCCTCGCTTCCCATGCGATCCGGCGCTCGGCGCCATGGGATTGCGGCTTTCCCGATCGGAGCCCTGTTACCCAATACACCGCCGGGAGTTTTGCCCAGCCGATCAGGCGCGTTTTCGGCACCACGGTCTTCCGTGCGCGCGATATCGTGGAGATGCCGCCGCCGGGCGCGCTCGCGCCGGCGCGGCTGCGCGTCGAGCTCCATGACCTCATTTGGGAGATGATCTATCTGCCGGTCGGCGCCGTTGTGCGCTTTGCCGCCGAGCGGCTCAATTACCTGCAGTTCCTCACCATCCGCCGCTATCTGAGCCTCGTCTTCCTGTTGCTCGTGCTGCTCCTCTTGGTGCTCGCGTTATGGCTCTAGTGTTCGATCTCCTCGTGCAGGCAACGCAGATGCTTTTCATTCTGCTCCTTGCGCCGCTGCTGACGGGGCTGATCCGCAAGGCGAAGGCGCGGCTGCAACGCCGCCGCGGGCCTTCCGTGATCCAGCCCTATCGCGATCTCGTGCGGCTTCTGCGCAAAGAGGTGGTACTTGCCGAGAATGCGAGCTGGCTCTTTCGCGTCGCTCCTTATCTGATCTTCGCTTCGACCTGGGTCGCGGCGGCGCTGGTGCCAACCTTTGCCGCGGGATTGCTGTTCAGCTGGTCGGCAGACTTGATCGCCATCATTGCGTTGCTCGGCAGCGCGCGCTTCTTCCAAGCGCTCGCCGGCATGGATGTCGGCACGAGCTTCGGCGGCATCGGCTCGAGCCGCGAGATGCTGATCGCCTCGCTCGCCGAGCCGGCCATGCTGATGATCGTCTTCACCCTGGCGCTGGTTGCGGGGTCGACGCAGCTTTCCTCTGTCGCCGCGTTCATGGGCTCGCCCGAAGTGGGGTTGCGCGTCTCGCTCGGCCTCTCGCTGATCGCGCTGGTGATGGTCGCGATCGCCGAGAATGCCCGCATTCCCGTCGATAATCCCGCCACCCATCTCGAGCTCACCATGGTGCATGAGGCGATGGTGCTCGAATATTCGGGACGCCACCTTGCCATGATCGATCTCGCCGCGGCGCTGAAGCTCGAGCTTTATATCGCGCTGATTGCCTGCGTCTTCCTGCCTTGGGGCCTCGCGCCGCCCGAAGCGGGTCTGGCCGCCATCCTCATCGGCATCGCGAGCTATGTCGTGAAGCTCGCCGCCGGCGGCGTTCTTCTCGCCTATTTCGAGACGACGATTGCCAAGATGCGTGTCTTCCGCGTTCCCGAGTTCCTGGGCGCCGCATTGATGCTTGGCCTTTTGGGCACGCTCTTGCGCTTCGTCTCGCGGAGTTTCTAGATGGATCATCTCGCTTTCGATGTCGCGCATCTCTTGGCCGGCGGGCTGGTACTGGTGAGCTTCGTGCTCCTCTATCAGGACCGTCTTTATTCCCTTCTCAACATCTATGCGATCCATGCGACCGTGCTCGCCTTCTCGGTCGCATGGCAGGCGGAGATCCAGCACGCGCCGCATCTCTACGTGACCGCGGCAATCGCCCTCGGTTTCAAGGCCATCATCATCCCGCTCGCTTTGCGCCGTATCGTCGCGCGCCTCGGCATCCACCGCGAGATCGACAACGTCGTCGGTGTCGGCCTCGCCATGCTGGCCGGCATCGGCCTCGTCGCGCTGTCGATGGTGGTGATGCTGCGC
>CAYMNX010000795.1:0-13052 GCA_964391905.1 uncultured Rhizobiaceae bacterium | reverse complement strand
AATAGGCGGCGAGCGTTGCCAGCATGCGGGCACCACGGATCACGATGCCTTTGTCATTGTCGCGCACGGCCTTTGCCGCCAAATCCTTCGCTTGCGCGGCGACATTGCGCGTCCGGTCGACTTGCGGGTTGGTCAGCGAATGGGTCGAGACGAGATCGCGCTCGCGCGCCAGCTCATAGAACGCGCGGATGTTCTTGGCATAGTCGGAGCCGAAAGCCTCGGCGCCAGAGGCGAAGCTGCTGATCAACACGTTGAGGAAATCAGGCGCCCGGCCGAACATGCCGAGCGTATGGTCGTGCCAGCGTTTGGTCGCCGCGCCGCGACGACGCAGCTCTTCCCGCGATCGCGGTTCGAGGAAGGAGAGTCCCGCGCGCTCGCCGGATTGTGGCAGGCGATAGGTCATCGCATCCAACTGATCAGGCCGGGATTGAAAATCGTAGAGCGCGGCGAGGGTGCGTGCGCCACCCGCGAGCCGCTTATCCCGGGTCACATCGGCGATGCGCTCGCCATCGATATAGACAGCGCGGCCATCACACAGCCCTTCCAGAATCTCAGCCCCCGTGCGAATGCCCATCTTGCCGTCTCCTGCTCAACCCTGGCGATGGTTGCGCACGAGGCAAGCGAAAGGCAACAACAATAAGGCAACACTGTAATAGAGCGCGGATCGCGGCAACTCGCGCGAAATCGAAATTGCAGCTTGGGCAGCTATTCTTCGCCGAAGGAGCGCCGCAAGCTGTCGGTGATCGGCGATATGAAATAGTCGATCGCCGTCCGCTCGCCGCCGATAATGAGCACCTCGGCTGGCATACCAGGATAGAGGGCAACGGTTTTCAGCCGCGCCAGTTCCTGGCTGTCGAGCTCCGCGCGCGCAAGAATGAAGGTATTGCCCTGCTGGTCCTGCTGGCTGTCCGCGGAGACATAAATGAGTTTTCCCATCAGGATCGGGACTTTGCGCTGCTTGTAAGCGGTCAAGCGCACATTGACCCGCTGTCCCGGATGGACGTGCTCGACATCGTCGGGGCGAACTTGAACCTCGACGATCAGCTTGTCGTTCTGAGGTACGATATCGAGGATTGGCTGACCGGCGCCGATCGAGCTGCCTGGCGTGAAGAACTTGATGTCGGTGACGATGCCGGCAACGGGCGCCGTGACGAGCCTTTTGCCGATAAGATCATTAACACCGCGAATCTTCTCTGCCAAATCGCCGACCGAAGCTTGCGCGTCTTGCAGGTCCTTGGAAACATCCTGCTGCCGCTGATTGGTGGTGGTCACGATTTCGAGCTCGGTCTGCGCAATTGCTTGCCGCGCCTCCGCCTGTTTTCCCGCGATATCGCCGAGTTCGCCGCGCAGACCGGCCTCCGTCCGTTGCGCGTCGAAAAGGCGCCCTTGCGTAATCAAGCCGCGATTGACGAGCTCTTTCAAATTGACGAGCTCTTTTTGCGAATATTCGATGCGCTCCTGGGTCGCAGCGGCCTCGGCTTTCAGCGAGGTGATCTGTGCATTCAACTGCGCGATCTTCTTGTTCTGGACGTCGAGGGTCGCATCGTAAGTCGCCCAGCGGTCCTTGAAGGTACGAGCCTCGTTATTGACAAGGTCGGCGAAGGTCTTGTTGGCGCCCGCCGCCGCGAGGATGTCTGCCGGCCATTCGAATTCGCGTTGTCCTTGCTGCTCGGCGCGCAGCCGCGCCAGCTTCGCTTTGGTGGCGAACTCCTGCAGTTTAAGCGATCCCATCTGCGCCTGGAGTTGCGTGTCGTCGAGACGAAGGAGCGACTGGCCTTCTTCGACGCGGTCGCCTTCCTTGACGTAAAGCTCTGTGAGGATCCCGGGATCGAGGATGCTCACGGTCTTGCGCTTCGATTGGACGACAATCGAACCCATCGCCGGGATGGCGGTGTCGAGCTGTGCGGTGAAGCCCCAGGTGAAGAAGCCGCCGAAGCCGACAGCGATGATGATGGCGCTGGCAAGCACGATGCGGCGCAACGACGGGCCCGAATTGTGTGATTCGATCTCGGCTTGCCAGGCGGGTAGGGTCTGCGACATCGTCGTGCTTCCTTTGGGCCTAAGCGGAAACGAGCCGACCCTGAGGTTCGGCATTTCCGCGCGGTGGTGCCAAGCGCGTCTCGGGCGATGCGAAATATTCCTCGGCGCGGACAATTTGCTCGATGCGGCCCTGTTTAATAACGATGATCTTGTCGACGGCAGCGAGAACGTTGGGGCGGTGGGTGATCAAAAGAACCGACGCGCCATTGCGCTTTGCCCCCTCGATCGTCTGAACCAGCGATTGCTCGCCGAGATGATCGAGATTTGAATTGGGCTCGTCGAGCACGAGGAGCTTCGGATGGCCGAACAAGGCGCGCGCGAGGGCGACGCGTTGCTGCTGTCCGCCCGAGAGCGCATAGCCGGAACCGCCGATCCAGGTCGAATAGCCTTCCGGCAGACGGCCAACGAGGTCGTGAATGCCGGCGGCGCGTGCCGCTTCGATGACACGCAGCGGCTCTTCTTCCTGCATGCGCGCGATATTATCGAGGATCGTGCCGTCGAGCAGTGAAATCGACTGCGGCAGATAGCCGACATGCCGGCCCAGCGCGGCGCGATCCCAACGCTGCGTCGGAATCCCGTCGATGCTGATCTCGCCGGCCGTCGGTTCAAAGATTCGCACGACGAGGCGCGCAAGCGTCGATTTTCCGGAGCCCGATGGCCCGACGATGCCGACGGCTTCGCCAGGCTCGATGGTAAAGGAGATGTCCTCGAGTACCGGCTTGATCATGCGGGGCGGCGTGAAGCTGACGCTGTCAAACGTGAGCCGGCCCTCGATCTGCTCGGGCCTGACGTCCCGACCCTTCTCGCGTGCGCCACGGAGAAGATCGTTGATACGGCCCCAGGCCGCAAACATCGATGCCCATTGCCGCCAGCCGCCGACGAGCTGCTCAAACGGCAGGAGGAGCTTCGCGAGTATGACGTTGGCGCCCATCATGCTGCCGGGCGACGCTTCGTAGCGCATGACGAGAACCGCGCCCAAAGCCATGACCCCGGCCTGCATCGCGAGGCGCGCTGCCTTGGCGGCAGTCGCAAATGCACGCTTGCGGCTGGAAGCGCGCTTTACGTCGTCAAGCGTCCGCTGCTGGCGGTAACTCCAGCGGCGGGCAACATCGGGCAACATGCCCATGCCATCGAGCAGCTCCGTGTTGCGCAATGCCGCCGACAGATCGTTCAATGATTTGGCCGTTGCGCCATTGGCGCGCACGAGATCTTCGCGCGTCGACAGGTCGGTCAGCAGCGAAAGAAGAAAGAGAAAACCGGCACACAGCAATCCGAACAGGCCATAGGCGGGATGGAGAAGGAACAGAACAAGGAGCAGCGCCGGAGACCAGATAAGGTCGAGCGGAACGATGGCGGCGGGACCGGCGATAAAAAGTCGTAGCTCGTTCAGATCGCGCATGGCTTGGGCCGCGGCGGAGGATGAACCTTGAAGGCTCTTCGCCATCGCGGCCTGAAGCGTCTCGATGTTGAGCCGCCGCGCGAGACGGTCGGCCATCACGATGAAGATCGAGGACCGGCAAAATTCGAGCGCGCCATAAATGACCATGGCGATCGCAACGCCGATGGTCAGCATCGTCACCGTATCGAAGTTCTTCGAGCGCAGAACGCGATCCATCAGGATCATGTCGTAAATAGGCACGAAGAGAAGGCCAATATTCACGAAGAGCGTGACGATCCCAGCCGCGAGGAAGGCGCTGGCAAGCTCCTTGCGCAGATGCCGGAGAAGGCCGGCCGAACGTGCTTGACCAGTCTCGTTACGAACGGCTCTTGGCTGATCGTCGCTCTGGGTCGCGTGCCGTGCACGGCCGGTCATGAAGATGGCGGTAAGCTTCTCATGCAGCCGCTGAAAGAAATCGGCCGCGTGCAGCTTCGCGGCGTTATCGTGGTCGATCGTCGTCTCGTCGATGCGCTCGGCTGCACGAGTGGCGTGGTGGGCGGTGGCCGCATCTGGCACCGCATCCCCCTGGACGGCGTGACGAAGAGGGTGCGTCATCGGCTCACGCTCAAGGCCCGCTCGGGCCGTCCTTCTGATGATGGGCCCTGCAGGAGCTGAATCGGCGGCGCGTTGAGCGCCCGCAAAACTGCCTGCCGGGCGCCGAACCGATCGACCAGCCCGTCTTTCAAAACGAGCAGCTTGTCGGCAATCGTGACGAGCGAGGGCCGATGCGCGATGATCAGGACCGAACTGCCGGCGCGGCGGGCGGACGCGATTGCGGCGAGCAACGCCGTCTCGCCCTCTTCATCGAGGTTCGAATTGGGCTCATCGAGGACGAGAAGCTTCGGCTGCCCAAACAGCGCGCGGGCGAGCGCGAGCCTTTGCCGTTGTCCACCCGAGAGGATGAAACCCGCCTCGCCGACCATGGTCGCATAGCCTTGGGGCAGCCGCATGATGGCGTCATGCATTCCAACCTGGCGACAAGCGGCGATGACGTCGCCCAGATCCGCATCGCGCAGGCGCGCGACATTATCGGCAATCGAGCCTTCGAAAAGCGTGGTCGCTTGCGGCATGTAGCCGATATAACGACCGAAATCGCCGCGCTCCCAATGCCAGGTGCTGTTGCCGTCGAGCCAGATGCCGCCGGCGGTGGGCTCGACCGCGCCGACGACGAGCCGCGCCAGCGTCGATTTTCCGGCGCCTGAGGGACCGATGACGCCCAAGACCTCGCCCGCCTCGATGCTGAAGGAGACGCCACGGAGCACCGGACGATCGAGATGCGGCGGGATATAGACGAGGCGATCGACCTCGAGATTGCCGCTGGGGCAAGGCAGCGGAATAGTGCCACGCTGCCGGCGCGCATCGCTGAGGCACTCGCGGAGCCGCCGCCAAGCCGCGGCGGCTGCCACCCACCCCCGCCACGACGCGACGATATGCTCGAACGGGTAGAGGAGGCGGGCGAGCATCATATTGGTCGCGACCATGGTGCCGCTCGACGCGCTGCCGTTGATGATAAGAACGAGGCAGAGGCACACCATTCCGGCCGTCATGAGAAAACGACTGGCCTTGACGGCTGCCGTGAAGGCCTTGGAGCGCGTCGTCGCGCGCCAGAGCTTCTCCAGCATGCGATCCTGAGAGCGCCGCCAGCGGTAGCTCAGCGCGGGCAACATGCCCAATCCCTCGACAGCTTCGGCATGACGCAGGGCGGTTGAAATCTCGCCGAAAGAGCGAATGGTTTCGTCATTCGCTTGCTCATATGACCGGTGCGTCAGCAGATCTGCAGCGGCCGTCGTGGCGAAAAGTACCAGCATGCATAGGACCGCGAAAACGCCGTAGGCCCAATGCATGAGGAAGAGAACGACCAAAAACAATGGCGACCAGGCAAGATCGAGCGGTATCGAGACGGCATTGCCGGACATGAACTTTCGAATTTCACCGAGATCGCGGATGATTTCTCCGGAAGCGGCGGGCGCTCTGTCGTCAGCAATTCGGCTTGCGGCGAGTAAGGCCGGCAAGCTCAATTTTCGTGCGACACGGTCGGCCATGGCCTCGTAGAGAACCGCGCGCATATATTCGATCGCCGCATAGATGACGAGGCCGAAGCCCATGCCGACGGAAAGCCAAAGCAACGTGTTCCGGTTGAGGGTCGTTAGAACACTGTTGAAAAGCATCATGATGTAGAGCGGCACCAGCAGCGCCATCAGATTGCATCCGGCGGTCACCAGAAACGCGATGGACAGCGTCCGGCCAAAGCTCCGCCACGTCGTATGGATGAGCTCGGCGCCGGCCGCGCGCTGGTGCTCGGCCGTAGTGTATTTCGCGCCGGGGATTCCGTTTGCGGCTGTCATGCGCTGGCCCGGAAGGGCACGGCGTCGGCCGCTGCAACGGTGCGCAGAAAGCTGAGCTGGCGCGGCAGGCAGGTGGCGAGATCGTAGCGTCCGAGAACGGAAGCACGCGCCCGGCGCCGCATGTCTTCAAGGGCGTCGCCGTGTTTCACCGCGTCGATTACCGCCGCGGCGATCTCGTCGGGGGCGAAGAAGTCGACCAAGATTCCATTGTCGCCGCCGCGGATCACTTCCTCGACCGGCGGCGTCCGCGAGGCGATGACAATGCAGCCGGCTGCGAGCGCCTCCATCGCCGACCACGAGAGCACGAAAGGCACGGTGAGATAGACATGCGCCGCGGAAACCTGCAGCAGGCGAACATAATCCGCGTAGGGTATGCGGCCGAGGAAGGCGACGCGCGCGGAAAGCGGTCCGATCTCCTCGATCATGAGCTGGCGCCAGCTTTGGCCGGTTTTGGGCCGGTGGCCGTAGCTGACGTCATCGCGGCCGACGACGAGGATGCGAGCGTCGGGAAGCGCGGCCAGGATGCCCGGCACGGCGCGCATGAAGCTTGGAAATCCACGATAGGGCTCGAGATCGCGCGCGACATAAGTGATGACGCGGTCGCGCCGGGTTAAAACGGTGCCATCGGGCAAGCGAAATCGCGCGCCAGGGTCCGGACGAACCCGCTCCGCGTCGACGCCGTCGAAAATCACATCGATCTTGCCGTGCCATTCGGTCGGGTGAACGCTCTTCTGCCATTGCGTCGCGCTGATGCCGCGGTCGCAGGCCTCGAGGGCGATCATCAGCGCGGCGTTACGGGTGCGCAGGCGCGCGGCAATATCGGGATCGACCGCTTCGTCCTTCAGGAAGCCGACATCGGCGCCCGATGCCCGATAAAAGAACTCGCAATAGTTGACGAGCTTTGCCGCCGGGTGAACGTCTTTGATGTACATCGGCTCGCCCCAGCCGGGATGGGCGATCACGATGTCCGGTGTGAAGCCGGCGTTCTTCGCGTCGAGGCATGCACGAGCGACGGCTTGGCCGTGCAGCACCGCATTCTCGAAATCGCGAAGATAGTGATGGGTCGAGACATGCGCATCGCGCGTCGGCCGATAGCGAATCGCGGTGACGCCGGCCGGCGCCGGCTGCTCGCTCTTGGTCAGAAACATCACGCGGTTGTTCGGATCGCGCGCGAGCCGCGCGGCCAGATGGCCGAATTGGCCGGGCATATTTTGATGGACGAAGAGATAATTCATGGGATCCGTGGCGCCGGCTCGTTCTCGGTCAAGCGGCTCTGATCGCGACAGATTTTGCGCATTCCTTCGTCGGCGCCATGCGATGTGGGATCGCGTTCTCGTCGAGGAACTCTTGCATCTCGCGATAGCACCTATGATAGGCGCGGTTGAAGCGCTCGAAGCGCGCCTGCTCCCAGTACTCCTCGAGGGCGAACTCCTTGTCGGCATAGACGTCGTGGAAGGGGATGGCGAAGGTCTCGCTGAACTCGGCGGTGCGGCTGTCGTAAACGAAGTAGATGGATGGAACACCGTTCGCGAGCGCCATCAGATTTCCGTGCAGACGGAAGCCCAGGACCAGATCCATGCTGCGGACGAGGGTCTCGTAATCGGCTACCGCATCCGAATAGAAGAGCCGGGTGCCGTAGAGTTCTTCGATTTTGGGATCGGAGAACCACGCTGCGGCCCAGCCATTTCCCTTGAGGCTTCGCCATGCTTCTTGCCGCTGCTCGGGCGTGCCGGCGACGAGCTTTTTCTCTTCGATCTCGCCCTGCGCCATCAACTGGAGATCGAAGCGGTCCGCCATCGCCCTGATCGCGTCACGTTGCCGGCCGAGATATCGCGCGATATCCGCCGAATAATCTCTCGAGACCTCGCGCCGTACCGTGAACCCGACCTGTCGGACCGCGTCAAGAGCAGGCAAGTCGATCCGTAGCTCGGGTTTGTTGTTGCGAAAGGCAGTGGGGCAGCCGACGATGCGGACATTGCGGATACCCATGCCCGACAGCACCTCGGCGGTATAAGCCCCTCTCACGCCGAGCGTCGTTGCATGATCGCTGATTATCTGCCAAATGCGCCGGCCGTGCGGCGGAAGCGAGAGCGCACCTTTGGCCGGCGCCTGCGCGCCGACGCCGAAGGCAAGGATCGGAATTCTCAACTTGGAAAGAATCGATTCCGCATTCTCCCAATCCATTTCGGAATGGATGTAGTTGGAGCCGCGCAGGAACACGTAATCATATTCGGCATTGTACCGGTCGGCGTCGCCTGGCCGCACATTTCGAATATCGCAGACATCGATGCGATCGAAGCGCAGCAGCTTGAGCGAGCTGTCGAACACGAACGCGTCGCCGATATTATGATAATGCTCGATGCTGTTCGGGAAATTGGTGTACCACCGCACGTGGTCGTGGTCGTACACTTCGCCCGAGGGGCTGATAACGAGAATGTTGGGCAAGTCGCGCTCCTCAAGCCCCGAGGGCATCCAGCGAAAGCGGCGCTGCGCCACCGCGGAAATAGACCGGCAACTCCGCCATGGTCGGCAGGCGGCGGTCTTTCTCCGAGAGCAACGCCTCATCAGCGGCGACCGGCCAGTCGATGCCGAGCCGCGGATCATCCCAACGTATCCCGCGCTCATGCGCCGGCGAGTAATAGGCGCTCACCTTGTAGAGGACCTCCGTTTCCGGCGCGAGCGTGCAGAAGCCGTGAGCGAAGCCGGCAGGGACGAAAAGCTGGGTCCAGTCCTCGGCGCGGAGACGCTGCGCGACATGGCGCCCATAGGTCGGCGAGCGCTGGCGCAGATCGACTGCGATGTCGAGAATGGCGCCGCGGATCACGCGGACGAGCTTGTCCTGCGCGAAAGGGGGGATCTGGAAATGCAGGCCGCGAACCACGCCGCGAAACGCGGAAAACGAATGATTGTCCTGCACGAACTCGCAATCGATGCCGAACTCCTCGAGTCCGCGGCGGCTGAAAATCTCCGAAAAGAAGCCCCGGGCGTCGGGGTAGCGCCGCATCTTCAAGAGCTTTACATCCGGGATCTTCGTCGGCGCGACGATCACGACGGTTCTCCGGCTTCAAGGCGTGCGTCGCCGCGCAGGATCGGCCTCGGCGAGCGCATCGGGAGGCGTTCATGCGCTTTGCGATTTCGACATCGAGACATTCTTGATCGTCCTATCGGATTGTGATCCGCGTCCGCCAAACGTCCAACGCTAAACTTCGAGAGAAATCTCGTGGATCTCCGAAACGGCAAATAGAATCTGTCCGAGAAACACAAACATTAGATTAAGTCGCTGCGACCATAATATCTGTTATCGAAGTACTCGGATTTAACAGTGTTATAGCCCGCGCGGCTGTCGCTTTAGGAAATCGTTAGGAGGTCTGACCACACATTCCGCAACGCAGCGAGTGATGGCGATCGCCAAGCTGGATCGCAAAATCAACCGCTCGAAATCGCGCGCACAGACCACGAGATCACGAGAGGATTTACAATGGCCACTATTCCAGGAGTCATGTTCCTCGACCACGCACATGAGGTGACGCAGATTCCCGAAGGCGACTGGATCGTCTTCGGTAGTCATGGCGGCGACACCATTCTTGGCGGCGAGGGCGACGACATTATCTTCGGCGGCGCCGGCAACGATCTCATCATCGGCGGCCATGGCAACGACCTCATCATGAGCGGCGGCGGCAACGACCTGCTGATTGGCGGCGAAGGCAATCAAACACTGATGGGCGGTGCCGGCCACGATACGATGATCGCCGGCACGGGCGATCAGCTGCTCATCGGCGGCGCTAGCGGCGATCTCATGATCGCGGGCAGCGGCAACGACACCATGATGGGCGGCGCCGGCCATGACACCTTCGTCTTCGGCAGCGGGGGCGGTCGCGACGTGGTGATGGATTTCCATCAGGGCGACATCTTGCAGATACAGCGCAACATCAACGGCTTGAACGTGACGAAGCCGGCCGATCTCGCCGCGCATATCTCGAGCGATGGTCACGGCAATGCCGTCATCGACCTCGGGCATGGCGACAGCGTGACGCTGATCGGCATCAAACCCGAAGAGCTGCACCACGATCTGAGCCACTATGTCCAGATCAACTGATTGATCTGACGCATTGAACGATCGAAGCAAACCGCCGTGGTGACCCCACGGCGGAATGCTATCGGCGCGAACCATCCGAACGTCATGATGCCGCAATCCGATTTTCATCTTTCCGACGCTTTGGTCTTCGCGATCGGGCAAGACGCGCTCTTGGTGGTTTGGGACGAGACGAATGCGGCTGCCGGACCGCTTGAGATTCGCGTGGATGAGGCGCGCTTTACCGGGCGGCGCGCATCGCTGCGTCTCGGCAATAAAGGCGACAGGACACGAATGGTCCTGGCGTTCCAGGCGCCCGCCGACTCGCGCAGCATGGTCCATTTGGCGCGCGCCGGCGTCGACATCGCCCAGATCCCCTTGCCGCATCAGGGGCTCGAAACCGTCATGGCGCTTATCGAGGAGCTCGACGCCGCCGCGCGGTCGCGGCTCTTGGGCTTCGTGCTCGGCGTCTGTCGCAGCGCGCTTCGTCTTTCGAATGATGCCACGTTCCGAGGATTTTGCCGTTCGCTCATTCGCGCGGCGCTGCCTCCCGACACGCCGCTTCGCCTCGCCTCGCGAGCCCGCCTTGTCGGTAACAGCGCCCTCTATTCCGCTGCTTGTCCCCCCAGCCTCGGCGGGTTTGAGACTGTCTACCTCGTCGACGAGACGGGAATTTCCGAGAACCGGTTTCGCCCCGCCATCGCGATCGTCGGCAACGAGAGCCGGCTCTTGCTCGTGGCGCCCCTTGCAAGCGCAATTGCGACCGCCATCCTGGTCGGGCGCGACGGCGCGGCTCTCGCCGTGCTCCCATCGATCGCAGACGCGCCGGGCGTCACGGAGCTCACCGGCGAAGCCGTTCTGCGTGGCCCGGAGCGACGCTATGTCTTGCGCTGCCTGGGCCAGCTTGCGGATGAATCCGAAGCGTTGGCCATCGCCCGTGCCTTGCAGATCTTCGCGCCGGAGCCGACCCGCGAGTTGGCCGACCTCAAGAGGCCGATCGCGGCTGCGCTCGAGTTCTCGGCGAGCTGCGGGCGCGCCGGGGTATTCCTGCGCGGTTGGATTCGCGATCCGCATGTGCTGGTCCGCGAGGCCGAGCTCCTGTCTCCGTTCGGAGAGGCAATCCTCTCGTCGTGCTGGCGGCGCATGGCGCGTCCCGATTTGATGAAGGCGTGGAACGAGAACGTGGCCCGGGACAGCCGGCCCGGTTTTGTCGCCCTGGCGCCGCTCGTCGAGCCGCTCCCCATCATGCAGCACGGGTTGCGCCTTCGCACAGCGGGCGGCACGCTGCAAATCATGCCACCGGCCCGCGCGCCGTCCGATGCGGAGGCGCGCGACATGGTGCTGCATAGCGTTCCCGAATCGGATCTGAGCGACGATCTTCTTAAGACGATCATCGCCCCGGCGGCGGCCGAGCTTCACGCGCGCGTCATGGCGACGCAAGCTGCGCCCGATATCGTCGAGATCGGCCTTCCGCAAGCCGATCCTGCGGTTTCGTTCATCATTCCGCTTTACCGCAATCTCAGCTTCCTGCGCTTGCAGATCGGTGCTTTCGCGATCGATCCCGAGATCCGGCGCGAGGCGGAGCTCGTTTATGTTCTCGATTCGCCCGAGCAGCGCCGCGAGGTCGAGCATTTGCTGCGCGGCCTCAATATCCTGACCGGCCTGCCCTTGCGCCTCGTCGTCATGTCGGGAAATTTCGGCTACGCGGCCGCCAACAATACCGGCGCGCGGGCGGCGCGCGGCCGATCGCTGATGCTGCTCAACTCGGATGTCATCCCGCTCTCGCCCGGTTGGCTTGCGATTCTGCGCGCGGCACTAGACCGCCACGATGGTTCGCGGCAGCCTGGCATTGTCGGTCCGAAGCTGCTCTTCGATGACGGATCGCTGCAGCATGCCGGCCTTACTTTTGCGCGGGATCCCGAGGGGCGGTGGTACAACACCCATCTCTTCAAAGGCTATCCGCGCGATTGGCCGGCAGCCAATCTACCCCGGTCGGTGCCCGGCGTCACCGGCGCGGCGATGCTCTTGCCGCGCCAAGTCTATGAAGCGGTCGGCGGCTTCAGCGAGAATTACATCGTCGGCGATTACGAGGATTCCGATCTCTGCCTCAAGGTTCGCGCCGCCGGTTGGGACATACGCTATGAGCCTCGCGCCGCCCTGCATCATTTCGAGCGGCGCTCGATCGAATTGCACCCGGGCTATACCGGGACGGCGGCTTCCGCCTATAACCGCCGTCTTCACGCAGAGCGCTGGTCCGACGCCATGGCGGCGCTTGTCGACATGTTCGAACAGGGCGGCGCTGCGCCCGAGCAGAGCGGCGGCGCGCAAGCGATGACGGCGGGGAGACGGTGATGAGCGCCGCCGTGCAGCACGCGGTGCCAAACCCGGCCGAGAATGCGGAAGACAAGTTGGACTGGCTCGCTGCGCAAATATTGCGCAACCGCTTCATTCCGCGGCCGCCCCCTGATCGTATCTTCGTCGGCGATGGCGATTTTCTCGCCATCGGCGTCGAGTTTCTGAAATGGTTTGTGCGGCTCGGCAAGCTTTTGCCGTCCGATCGCGTGCTCGATCTTGGCTGCGGCATCGGGCGAATGGCGCTGCCGCTCACACAATATTTAGACGCCGGCAGCTATGATGGCGTCGACATTGTCGATGAAGGCATCGCCTGGTGCATGCAGCACATCACGCCGCATTACGAAAGGTTCCGCTTTCACCGGCTCGACGTCCAGCATGAGATCTACAATCCGGAGGGGCGCGAGACGACGACGGGTATCCGTCTCCCCTTTGCCGACGGATCGTTCGATTTCGTGTTCATGACCTCGGTCGTCACGCATCTTCATGCCGAGGATGTCCGCGCCTACGCCCGCGAGATCCGTCGGGTGATGGCGCCGCAAGCGCGGCTGTTCTTGACCGCGTTCATGCTCAATGGCGCCGCGCGCGAGGGTCTTGCGGCTGGCAACGGTGCGCTGTCGTTTGCCGGTGCTGGCCCTGGCCCGGAATTCCATGCCGACGCCGCCAATCCTTTGGCCGCCGTTGCGTTCGAGGAGGATTTTCTGCTGGGGCTCTTTCTCGAAGCCGGCCTCGGGCGCAACCAGCCGGCGGTCTATGGCCGCTGGAGCGGTCGTGCGACTCCGGGCCCGAGCTTTCAAGACATCAA
>CAYMNX010000794.1:0-5008 GCA_964391905.1 uncultured Rhizobiaceae bacterium | reverse complement strand
CTTCGGCGGCCTCGTCGCCAGCGGCTGGCATTCCTGTTGCCTGTTCATGCGGCTCTTCGTCGACAGCCTCCTTAAGGAATCGAGCGCGCTCGCCGGCTATGGCGTCGACGAGATCCGCTGGCTGCGGCCGGTACGGCCGGGCGATCGTCTGACCGGGCGCGCGACCGTGCTCGAAGCGACGCTCTCGCGCGGCAAGCCCGATCGCGGCTTCGTCAAGCACGCTTGCGAATTGTCGAACCAGCGCGGCGAACCGGTCCTGACCATGCAGACCCTCGCCTTGTTTGCCCGCCGGCCGGCGGAGCCCGCGCGGCCCCTGGGCGTCTCGGACTAACGACGACCAGCGCTTCGCGAAAAGGAGCCCCCTTGCTCGAAAGCATTATCGCGCCGATTGCGAGCTTCATCATCGCGACGATCTCCGCGATCGGCTATGGCGGAATCGTGATCCTGATGGCCATCGAATCGGCTTGCATACCGCTGCCGTCGGAAATCATCATGCCGTTCTCCGGCTACCTCGTCTCGACGGGACGCTTCGATCTCATCATGGTCGCCACTGCTGGCGCGATCGGCTGTAATCTCGGCTCGACCATCGCTTACGTGGTCGGCTTTTACGGCGGACGTCCGCTGGTCGAGAAATGGGGCGCCTATATCCTCGTCAGCCGTCATGATCTCGAAATGGCCGATCGTTTCTTCGGCCGCTTCGGCAGCATTACCGTTTTCGTCAGCCGACTTCTGCCGGTGATCCGCACCTTCATCGCGCTTCCCGCCGGCATTGCGCGCATGAACCCGCTGAAATTTCAGATCTACACTTTTCTCGGCTCCTGGCCCTGGTGCTTCGCCCTCGCCTATATCGGCGCCAAGCTCGGCGAGCGCTGGGAGAGCGATCCAACCTTGCGCGATGTTCTGCACCGTTTCGACGCCGTCATCGTCGCCGCCTTCCTGGTCGCCGTCGTCTGGTATGTCTGGCGGCATTGGAAAAATCGCCTGTCGGTCGAAGATTAGGGTCGATGATGGCCTCTCCCCGCCCCGCTCTCGCTTTTCTGCTGGCCGCCAGCGTCGTCGTCCTCGGCACGGCGCTCGTCTCGCAATATGTCGGCGGGCTGCAGCCTTGCGAGCTCTGCCTTTACGAGCGCTGGCCCTATGACGCCGTCATCGTTCTGACCATACTCGCGCTCTTGAGCGGCAAGGCGTCTCTGGGCCGGATCGCGCTGATCCTCTCCGCTCTCATCTTCGCCGCCAGCACGGTGCTCGCCGCCTACCATGTCGGCGTCGAGCAGCATTGGATCACCGGCCCGACCGCCTGCACCGGCGGCCTCGATGCGAACTCGCCGGAAGCCCTGATGCAAAAGCTGCAGGGACGCGAGCCCGTACAATGCGATCAAGTGCAATGGTCGTTTCTCGGCGTATCGCTGGCGGGACTCAACCTCGCGGTCTCGCTGGCGCTCTTCGCCTTCTCGATCGGGGCGGTGACGACATCCTATCGGGGGAGAAGGCGATGACACGCGTCAAGCGGCTGCCCGGCGATCCTTCGGAGACGACGCAGATCGCGCGCATGATCCGCGTCGATCACGCCGGCGAATACGGCGCAAAGCGCATTTATGAGGGGCAGCTCGCCATTCTCGGCCGCTCGGCCGCGGCGAAAGAAATTCGCCGCATGGCCGAGCAGGAAGAACGGCATCTTGCGGCTTTCGATCAACTGGTGCGCGCGCGGCAGGTGCGGCCGACGGCGCTCTCGCCGCTCTGGCATGTCGCGGGCTTCGCCCTCGGCGCCGCGACCGCGATACTCGGCGAGCGCGCGGCCATGGCCTGCACCGTCGCCGTCGAGGAAGTGATCGACGGTCATTACCGGCGGCAAATCGATGCGCTGGGCGATGAGGAGCCGGAACTCAAGGCGACGCTCGAGGAATTTCGCGGCCATGAGCTGGAGCACCGGGATACGGCGCGCGAGCGTGGCGGCGATATCGGCCCTTCGCCCTTGACCGCCGCGATCAAGGCCGGATCGAAACTCGCGATCTGGCTGTCGACGCGGATTTAAGCGCGTTCGAGCTCGACCGCTTCGGGATTGAGCGGATCGATGCTGCGCCAGTCGATCTGGCCAGGCATCCGAATCGCGAGCGCGCGGATACGGCTATAGTCGAGCGCTTGATCGAGCCCGAAAGGCAGCTTCCCCGCCGCGTGATCCCGCAGTGCTTCGAGAAGAAGCCGCCGCGCGCGCACGATCACGGCATCGCTCGTGCCGAGGAATTCCTCGCTGCGGTCGGCGATCGGCCCCATCGATTCTTCGATGATGAAATCCTCATAGGTGAAATTCTTGAGAAAACCGCTCCAATGGCCGCCCTGCATCGCCGCGCGATCCTGGTGCCAGAGATTGTCACGGCTTCCCATGTCCTCGCTGTAGTTGTCGGAATTCGCCGCCGTGCCTTCGAAGGCGAGCGCGCGATACCAATCCGGCACGGGGCCGAAAGGGCTCATGTGATAGTACCAATGCGCGCTCCACTCGTCGTCGATCGGAACGACGGCGACGACGAGCCGCGGCTGGCCGTGATCGCCGGGAATAAGCGAATAATAGGGAAAGACGACCTCACGTATCCGCGCATAGATCGATCCGTCGGGCAGATCGCGGAGTGCCGCCTCGCGGAAGCCGTACGGTGTCTCGACAATTTCGAAGCGCGGCGCGGTGTTCATGCGCGAATAGGTATTGGTGCGGTTGTTGGCGCGCTGTGTCGAGCTCGAATGCAGCATGCCGATATGCGCTGAATCGAGCTGCCCCTCGAAACCCTGAAGCCAATTGCCGTGGACAATGGCGCAGCGCACCAGCGCATCGGCAGGCGGCTTGTGAAATTCGAAATCATAAAATTTCGGTGGTTGGGCGCGCCGGCCGAGATAGACCCAGACAAGGCCGCCCGCCTCGCGCGTCGGATAATGCTTCAGCGGCACGCGCGATGCGAATTCGGCGCGGCGCTCGGGCGGCTCGGTCGGGACGTCCACAACTGCTCCGGACACATCGAACTTCCAGCCATGGAAAATGCAGCGCAGCGCATTGTCCTCGTTACGCGCGAGCGCGAGCGAGGCGCAACGATGCGGGCAGCGCTCGGCGAAAAAGCCGACCCGCCCATCGGTCGCGCGGAAGGCGACGAAATTCTCAGCCAGCAGCCGAACGCGTTGCGGCGCGCCGTTCGCCGCGAGCGCCTCGGAGCGCAGCGCCGGCGTCCAGAACTCGCGCAGCATCTCGCCCATCGGCGTTCCGGGACCGACCCGCGTCAGCCGCTCATTCTCCTCCTTCGTCAGCATGGCGTGTCTCCCTCCTCCTTTGCCATTCCCTTGCGCGGACGCGCGTGACTAGACGACCTTGCCCGGCGTCTTTCGCGCCTTGGTGAAGACGATTTGATCGGCGACGAGACGATCGATGTCGGCCGCGCTCAGCCCCAGCAGCTCGGCGAGCACGGCACGCGTATCGGCGCCCGTCAGAGGCGGAAAGCGGTGGCGCGGCTCTTCCTCGCCGCGGAACTTCACCGGATCGCCCGGCCCGCGCGCGCTCAAGCCGTTGGGCCCTTCGAGCTCGATCACCATGTTGCGGTGGCGTACTTGCGGATCCTTGAGGCTGCGATCGACGGTGTTGACGACGCCGCACGGAATCTCCGCCGCCTGCAAGCGCCGTACCCATTCCTCGGCCGGCTCTTTCTTGAAGGCAGCTTCCAGCAATTGCCACAGCACCGCGCGATTGGCGAGCCGATCCTGCGCGGTGCGGAAGCGCGGATCCTCGGCGAGCGCCGCCTCGCCGAGAACGGCGCAGAGATCGATCCAATTCTTCGCCGTGTTCGCGGTGATGAGCACGTCGATGCCGTCGCCGGCGGTGAAGGCGCGATAGGTCGGGATAAGATCATGCCCCCGCCCCTGTCTGCCCGGCAGCACGCCGGCATTCAAATGATAAGTCGCCTGATAATTGAGCATCGCGATCTGGCAATCGAGCATCGCCACATCGATGAACTTGCCCTTGCCGGTGCGGTGCCGCTCCTCGAGCGCGGCAAGGATGCCGATCGCGCCATACATGCCGGCGCAGAGATCGCCCAAGGGAATGCCGGAGCGCACCGGCGGGCCGCCCAGCTCGCCGGTGAGGCTCATCCCGCCCGAGAGCGCCTGCACGATCATGTCGAAGGCGGGGCGGTCGCGATAGGGCCCGTCCTGGCCGAAGCCGCTGATCGAGCACCAGATGAGCGCCGGCTTCTCGCGCGCGAGATCGTCGTAGTCGAGTCCGAGGCGCCGCACCACGCCGGGGCGAAAATTCTCGACCACGATATCGGCGGCGAGCGCCAGGCGCCGCACCAGCGCGCGGCCGGCCTCGGTCTTGAAATCGATAGAGATGCTGCGCTTGTTGCGATTGCAGGCGGCGAAATAGGCGCTGTCATCGCCGATGAAATGCGGCGCCACGGCACGCGTCGGATCGCCCTCGGGCCATTCGCATTTGATGACCTCGGCGCCGAGATCGCCGAGGATCTGCGTGCCGAAGGGACCCGCCAGAAATTGCGTCAGATCGAGGACCTTGATGCCGGCGAGGGGGCGATCGGCCACGTCCGTCACTTCGCGAAGATATGGATCGAGCAGGCGCCGTGATCCATGCCGGAGACGCCGCCCGTTGCGTGGGTGAGGCCGACCTTCGCACCTTCGACCTGATGCGCGCCAGACCGGCCGTTGAGCTGCCGCACGATCTCGCAGACCTGCACAACGCCGGTCGGACCGACGGGATGCCCACGCGACAAGAGCCCGCCGCTTGGATTGACCGGCTGCTTGCCACCCAAAGAGCTCGCGCCACTCTTGAGATGCGGATAGGCCTCGCCCTTCTTGCAGAAGCCGAAAGCCTCGTAATAGAGCAGCTCCGCGATCGTGAACGCGTCATGGACTTCGGCGACATCGATATCCGCGGGGCCGAGCCCCGCCATCTCGTAAGCGAGCTTGGCACCGCGCACGGTGATCTCCGGCGTCGTCATGTCGCGGACGCCGCAGGTCGCCGCGC
>CAYMNX010000793.1:0-1596 GCA_964391905.1 uncultured Rhizobiaceae bacterium | reverse complement strand
AAGATCGGGGCCCAGCCGATGGCGCTTTCGAGCGCCGACCGGCTCATCGTCATCGGCTCCGACGGCATGATGGGCGCGGTGGCGCGGGCGCGCGATGGCGCCCTCAAGCCGCATCTGAAGCCCGGCCATCACGCGGTCGCGTCGATCAACTCGCCGATGCAATGCATGATGAAGGAAATCTGCGCGCAATGCCTGCAGGTGCAGACGGATCCGGCGACCGGCGCCGAGACCGTCGTCTTCACCTGCTTCAATCAGGACCAGGCGCTGGACCGCGTCGATTTCACCTGCCTCCATGAGCGGCTCGGGCAGAACAGTCTCGAAGAGAAGCTGACGGCGCAGTGGATCGATCGTTGCCTGAAACAGCTCGGCCGACGCGAGGCGGCGGAGTAGATCAGCTCTCGAACATCCGCTGCCAGCCGCGGGTGCCGAGCGCCTCGAGCGGGCGGAAGCGCGCCTTATAGGCCATCTTCGCGCTGTCGGCGATCCAATAGCCGAGATAGACATAGGGCAGCTTGCGTCGCCGCGCTTCGTCGACGAGCGCGAGCACGAGCGCGGTGCCGAGGCTGCGCTTCGGCTGCTCCGGCGCATAGAAGCTGTAGACCGCGGAGAGCCCGTCATCGAGCGGGTCGTAAAGCCCGACGCCGAGGAGCGCGCCGCTCATATTGCGCAGCTCTGCTATCTTGGTGGCGACGGGACTGTCCTCGACCATCGCCTGGTAATCGCCGAAGGTCATCGCCGCCATGTCGCTGTCGGCGTGGCGCGAGCGCTGGTAGCGCTGGAACATGCGGAACTGCTCGAGCGTCGCATCGGCATCGAGGAAGCGGCGCAGGAGATCGCGATTGACGTTGCGAATGCGCCGTAGCGATCGGCCCTCGATGAAATCGGCGACCGGGATCCGCACGGGCACGCAGGCGCTGCAGCCGACGCAGGCCGGCCGATAGGCGAGATGGTGGCTGCGGCGAAAGCCGGCGCGCGAGAGCTCGTTATAGAACGAGCCGGCGTGGCGTCCGGCAAGCTCGGTCACGAGCTTGCGCTCGACCTTGTCGGGCAAATAAGGGCAGGGAAGGGAGGCGGTGCGGTAGAAATGCTGCGGCGCGACCGACAGCCTCTCCGGCATCGGCCGCTGCTCGGTTTGCCTCTCCCTGCCCTGGCCGTGACCTTCGGGCATCGTTTCCCATCCGCTCTTCAAACAACAATTATGACCAGCAAGGAGCGCTGGCGCCAGGGGGTCTTTGCCTAGCTCAGCCCGATCATGACCCGCTTCTGGTAGACCGGCCGCGCGCAGAGCCGATTGTACCAATCCTGCAAGTTGGGAAGCGTCTCGCGCTCGATGGGCAGATTGTAGAAGCGATAGGCGAGAATGCCGACCGGTATGTCGCCGATCGAGAATTCGGTACCGCCGACATAGGGGGTTTCCCCGAGATAGCGGTCGAGTATCGCCATCGAGCGGTTGCTGTCGGCCACGGCTTTGGTCAAGGCCGCCGCGTCGCGCTTTTCCGGCTTGGTGCGGATCAATTCCCGGAAGGCGATGTTGACGCATCCGGTCAGGGTCGTCAGGGCCCAATCGAGCCAGCGATCGCCGCGGGCGCGGTCGCG
>CAYMNX010000792.1:0-2535 GCA_964391905.1 uncultured Rhizobiaceae bacterium | reverse complement strand
CGAGCGAGCCCGTCAGCATCGCCGCGCAATCCGACAAGATATCGCCGAAGAGATTGTCGGTGACGATGACATCGAATTGCTTCGGCGCGCGCACGAGCTGCATCGCGCAGTTATCGGCATACATATGCGAGAGCTCGACGCTCTTGAACTCGGCGTCGTGGAGCTTTTGCACCTCCTCGCGCCACAGCACGCCCGATTCCATCACATTCGCCTTCTCGACCGAGCAGACGCGGTTGTCGCGCTTCTGCGCGAGCTCGAAAGCGACGCGCGCGACGCGAATGATTTCGGGCGTCGAATAGACCTGCGTGTTGATGCCGCGGCGCGTGCCGTCGGGCAGCGTCTCGATGCCGCGCGGCTCGCCGAAATAGACGCCGCCCGTCAGCTCGCGGATGATGAGCATGTCGAGGCCGCTCACCACCTCGGGCTTCAGGGTCGAGGCGCCGACCAAGGGCTCGAAGACGAGCGCGGGACGGAGATTGGCGAACAGCTCCATATCCTTGCGCAGGCGCAGCAGCCCGCGCTCGGGCTTTTGTGCGAAGGGGAGATTGTCCCATTTGGGCCCGCCGACCGCGCCCAGCAGCACCGCATCGGCCTCGAGCGCCTTCTTCATCGTCGCATCGGTCAAGGGCGTGCCGTGCTTGTCGTAGGCACAGCCGCCGACGAGATCCTCGCTCAAATCGAAGCTCGCGATGCGCTTCTTGTCGAAATATTCGGCGATGCGATTGACCTGGCGCATCACCTCGGGACCGATGCCGTCGCCGGGGAGCGAGAGGATTTTGCGATTGGCGGCCATGCTGCGATTGTCCTCTTGCTCAGAGCCAGGGCTGGCTCAAGCGGCGCTTCGCCTCGAAGGAGCCGATTTGCGACTCCTTCTGCAAGGTAAGGCCGATATCGTCGAGCCCGTTGAGGAGATTGTGCTTCAAATTGCCGTCGATCTCGAACTGGATCTTCTCGCCGTCGGGCCGCGTGATCGTCTGGCTTGCGAGATCGATGGTGAGGCGCGCATTGGCGCCCTTGCGCGCATCGTCCATCAGCTCGCTCACGATTTTGGGCGGCAGCTTGATGAGCAGCATGCCGTTCTTGAAGCTGTTGTTGTAGAAGATGTCGGCGAAGGACGAGGCGATGACGCATTTGATGCCGAAATCCATCAGCGCCCAAGGCGCGTGCTCGCGCGAGGAGCCGCAGCCGAAATTCTCGCCGGCGACGAGAATTTTCGCCTGACGATAGGCGGGCTGATTGAGGACGAAATCGGGATTCTCGCTGCCGTCATCGCGATAGCGCAGCTCTTCGAACAAGGCCTTGCCGAGACCGGTGCGCTCGACCGTCTTCAGATGCTGCTTCGGGATGATCTTGTCGGTGTCGACATTGATCATCGGCAGCGGCGCCGCGACACCCGTCAGCGTAGTAAATTTATCCATGGGCAAACCTCATTCATGAGCGGCGGATTGTTAAGCGACACCTGCGGTTTAGGCAAGGGCGCCTTGCGCCCGAGGCAGCGCGACCACACATAGAACGGATGAGCGATCCTCGATACCGCCCCGAACCCGAAATCATTCCGCCCGGCGCGCCCGAGCCGCGCTGGGAAAACCAGCCCCGCGGGCGCGGCCAGGCGCGCGTCTGGGTCTGGCCAAGCGATCCGCGCGCCACGCCGCTCCGCTATCGCCGGCCGGGCCCGCTGGGCCTCATCATGCTCTTTGCCGCCATCGCCGCGCTGGGCGCGCTCGGCTTTTTCATCTTCTTGGGCGCGCTGACGATCGCGGTGCCGGTCGTCGCCGCGATCGTGCTCGCGAGCATCATCGGCGGCGTGCTGCGCCGGCTTTAGCTTAGCGACTTAAAGCGGCTTTCGAGAAACCGGGAGTAACACCCCTCTCCGCCACGAAGTGGGAGAGAGAGGGTTGGATCGCGAAGAGCGATCGAGCGGGTTGCTCCATCGCGAAGCGATGGAAAGTCGTTGTTGCAGACACCCACCTCACCCGCTCGCTCGCGCTCGCACCCTCTCCCCCCGCAAGCGGGCGGAGAGGGTAATTTCGATCGCACCTCTGACTTATCGAATGACTTATCGAACGCTCAGCCCAGCTCCCGCACATCGGCGAGCTTGCCGGCGATGGCGGAGGCCGCCGCCGAGGCCGGGCTCATCAAATGCGTGCGGCCGCCGCGGCCTTGCCGGCCCTCGAAATTGCGGTTCGAGGTCGAGGCGCAATGCTCGCCCGGCAGCAGCTTGTCGGCATTCATCGCAAGGCACATCGAGCAGCCCGGCTCGCGCCACTCGAAGCCCGCCTCGATGAAGACCTTGTCGAGACCTTCCTCCTCGGCCTGCTCCTTGACGAGACCCGAGCCCGGCACGACGAGCGCGTTGACGCCCGCCGCGACCTTGCGGCCTTTCGCCACCGCCGCGGCCGCGCGCAGATCCTCGATGCGGCCATTGGTGCAGGAGCCGATGAAGGCGCGCTGGATCACGACCTCTTTCAATGGCGTGCCCGGCTTCAGCCCCATATAGTCGAGCGAGCGCTCCATCGCCGCGCGCTTGTCGGGATC
>CAYMNX010000791.1:0-3666 GCA_964391905.1 uncultured Rhizobiaceae bacterium | reverse complement strand
GGGCGTGAATTCCGACGGCACGCCTTTGACGAAGCCCATATTGAGCCGGCCGCGCGAGACGACATCGACGGTCGCGAGCTCCTCGGCCGCGCGCAGCGGATCGGGGCGATGCGCGAGCGGATAGCCGAGCACAAGAAGCCGCGCGCGCTTGGTGATGCGTGCCAGCACCGACAAGGTCACGACCACGGTCGCGGCCATGCAGGTCGCGGTGCTGTGGTGCTCGTTGCACATGATGTCGAAGCCCAATTCGTCGGCGAGCTGCCACTCGTCGTAATAGCGGTGGAAGAGATCGCCCGCGATTTTCGGATCGAGACGCTTGTTGGGGATCACGATGCGCAGCGGCCCGTCCTGCTCGGTCCAGGCCGGGGAATAAGGTTGCTCGGTGAAGTGAAAGACTTTCATTCTAGGCGCGCTCCTTCCCCTCGACGAAATTCAACACCAGCCGCGCGAATTCCTCCGGCTGCTCGATATGCGGAAAATGCCCGGCGCGGGCGATGGTCTCGAACCGCGCCCGCGGCAGGCACGCGGCATAGGCTTGGCCATAGCTGGGCGCGACGATGCGGTCTTCGGCGCCCCAGATAACGAGGCTCGGTATCTGGATGCGATGGAGACGGCCCTTGAGCTTCGGATCGTGCATGTAAGGCCGCCAGCCATAGCGCGAGGTCGCCTCGCGGGCGCGCGCGAGCCCATAGAGCTCCTCGTCGGGCAGCTTCGTCAGGTCGCGCTTCGCAAATTCCTCGTTGACGTAGAGGACCTTTTGCAGCTCGGCGTCGGTGATGAAGTACATATCGAAGATGTCGCGCGCCTCGCGATCGCCGACCTTGATGCCGAAAGCGTCGACGAGAACGAGATGCGAAAGACGCGCCGTCGTCTTGATCGCGATCTCGGAGGCGATCCAGCCGCCGATCCCGAGCCCGACCAGCGCCACCTTCTCGAGCGCGAGCTTCTCGATGAGATCGAGATAGAGATAGGCGATGTCGTCGATCGTATTGAAGCTCGATGGCACCTTGGCCCGGCCGTAATGGGGATGAGTCGGCGCGATCACGCGCGCCGCGCGCGCCAGCGCATCGAGCGCCGGCCCGGCGCGATCGAAGCCGATCTCGGGATGAAGAAAGAAGAGCGGCCGTCCCTGGCCGCGTACCGTCAACTCGATTTCGATGCCATTGACCTCGATGGATGATGTGCCGTTGCTGAGAGTCATGCCGTCATCCACCCGATCAGAACATTGCCGTTCATGCCTCGTTCCTCCCGCTCTCGTTGTGCCATTCTCCCCAAACCTGCCCATCGGTCAATCGCTTCCGCTGCGATATCTTTGGCGAGAGCCGTTTTTGCGTGAACGGCCCACGCGCATTTGCTAAAAACGCGGCGACAAGAACGGCAAGTACCTGCCGCTGCCTGATCAGGGAGTGACCATGGGCAAATTCTTCGGCAATCGTTGGTGGGTCGTGTTCGCGAGCGTGTGCGGCCTTCTCGTCGGCTCGGGCGCGATCAATATTTTCGCTTTCGGCGTGTTCCTGAAACCGGTGACCGAGGATCTCGGCATCGGCCGCGGCTTCTTCGGCTCGGCGGTCGGAATTGAATCGCTGATGACGACGGTCGGCACGGCGATTCTCGGCTTCCTGCTCGCGCGCTACGGCACGCGCCGCGTCATGATCCCGGGGCTCTTGCTCTGCGCCGGAACACTCGCGCTGCATGCGACGATCTCGGCGAACCCGATTTGGATCTATTTCCTGCTCGGCATCAACGGTCTCTTTTTCGCCTGCCAGTCGCCGGTGCCCTATGCCAATGCGGTGGCGCAATGGTTCGATCGCGGCCGCGGGCTCGCGCTCGGCATCGCGATCGCCGGCGTCGGCCTCGGCGTCGCGCTCATTCCGCAGCTCGCCGCGCTGCTGATCGGGAAACTCGGCTGGCGCGAGGGATATATCGGCTTGGCGCTCGCCGTGCTCGTGATCGCCTGGCTGCCGGTATCGATCTTCCTGCGCGAGCCGCCCGGCTTCGAGCCGACACGCCGCCGCGCCGCCGAGCGCGCAGCCGCCGCGACCGTCCCGGGCATTCGCGCAGGCGATGCCTTCAAGAGCTGGCGCTTTTGGTCCTTCACCCTCGCCTTCTTCCTCGCGGTCGTCGCGATCAACGGCACGCTGACCCAGATCGTGGCGCTCCTCACCGACCGCGGCATTCCGTTGCAAGTCGCCGTCGGCGCGCTCTCGGCCTCGGGCATCGCGCTGATCCTCGGCCGCATCCTCTCGGGCTGGTGTCTCGACCGCTTCTGGGGCCCTTACGTCGCGATCCTCTTCTTCACGATCCCCATGGCAGGCATCGCGCTTCTGGCGAGCGGCATGGGCGGCACCGTGCCGCTTATCGGCGCCGTGCTCTGCGGCTTGGGCGTGGGCGCGGAGGTCGATCTCATGGCGTTCTTCGTCAGCCGCTATTTCGGCATGAAGGACTACGCGAAGATCTACGGCGTAATGTTCGCGCTCTTTGCCGGCGCTAACGGCGTCGGCCCGTCACTGAGCGGCCTCTCCTATGATTGGTATCACTCCTACGTGCCGATCTTCATCGTCTATGAGGTTCTGCTCTTCGTTACCTGCGCCCTCTTCGTCGGGCTCGGCCCCTATCCCTACCCCGCGCCGACGCGCGAAGCCGAAGCCGCCGCCGAAGCGCAGCAAGCCGTGGCATGAGGGGGCGGCTCTCGGCTCTAGGCTCTAAGCCGTAAGTTTTAAGCAGCTTATAGCTTACGGCTTTAAGCTTGGCTTATAGCTTACAGCGTTAAGCTTAGAGCTTCCTATTCACTGCGCCGCGACGGCCGGCGTGGCGGCCTCGTCTTGGAGCAGCGCATTGACGAGGCGGCGCGCCTGCACCCCGCCCCAATCGCCATGGACGTTGACGGTCGGCGCATCGGGATCGAGCGCGATGCAGCGCTGCTGCGCCTCGAGGATGTCCTTGTCCTCGTTGAAGGCGTCGACCGTAATCTTGGTGAGGAACGCATCGACCTGGACGTCGTCGCGCTGATAGTCGCGCGCGCTCGCCCAGAAATAGTGCGTGCTGCTCTCCGTCTCGGGTGTACAGGCATTGAGGACCGTGATGCCGAGCGAAAGCGGCGCGGCCTTCTGCGGCGCGACCTCGGTGGTGCGGATATCGATCACGACATGGCAGGGCGGCACGAAAGTGATGCTCTTCTCGAGCACCGAGCGCTCGGCCATGCCCTGCTTCAGATTGTGCGGCGCGGTGACGACCTCGGTCGGCGCGCGCACGACGCGCACGATGTTCTCGCCGCGCTCGAAGGTGAGCTCCGCGCGGCTGTCATCCGTGCCGATCGTCTTCGCATGGACGAAGCCGACATGCGAGAGATCGATCAAATTCTCGATCAGAAGCTGATAATGCGCCGCGATCGGCAAGCGGCTGCGCACCGCGCGCCATCCGGCCGCGACATTGCGTGCGAAGTCGGGAATGAGCGCGGGATCGGCCTTCCGCCCCTCGCCCATCCAGATCCAGAGATAGCCATGCTGCTCGATCAGCGGGTAGGACTTGACGCCGATCGAGGGCGGGACGCGGTCCTGGCCGGGAATGCGCACGCAGGCGCCCGATGCATCGAAGGTGAAGCCGTGATAGCCGCATTGGAGCCAGTCGCCCAGCACCTTGCCTTTCGACAAGGGTGCGCGGCGATGG
>CAYMNX010000790.1:0-2664 GCA_964391905.1 uncultured Rhizobiaceae bacterium | reverse complement strand
GACCACCGCCATCTTCTTGCGGTTGGTGCGGCTGCGGCCGATCCGGTTCGCGATCTGGCCGGCCCTGGGGCTCGGCACGCCGCGGACGACGGCGCGATAGATCCGGGTGAGACGATGCGCGGCGAAATCGGCGGCGAGGCGCTGATGCGCGAGCTCCGTCTTCGCCACCACCATCAGCCCGCTCGTGTCCTTGTCGAGGCGGTGGACGATGCCCGGGCGCTTGACCCCGCCGATGCCGGCAAGGCTCTCGCCGCAATGGGCGAGCAGCGCGTTGACGAGGGTGTGGTCGGGATTGCCGGGTGCGGGATGAACGACGAGCCCCGCGGGCTTGTCGAGCACGATCAGGTGCTCGTCCTCGTAGACGATCGCGAGGTCCATCGCCTGGGGCAGCGGCTGATCGGCAACCGGCGCCGGCAGATCGATGCAAAAGCGCTGGCCTGGTTTGACCCTCAGGGAGGGGTCCGTTATCGTCGCGCCGCCCAAGCTTACTTGGCCCTCCTCGACAAGCCGCTTCAGCCGGGTTCGCGACAGCGCGGCGAGGCGAGAAGCGAGGAGGCGGTCAAGCCGCTCGCCCGCTTCGCTTTCACCGACGATAACGCTCTCCTTCGCCATCCGCCTAAACTGGACCCAAGCATGCGCGCGCTCAAGATCCTGGTCGTCGTCATGGGCGTCCTGCTCGTCGCCGGAACGATCGTTCTGGTGGTCGCGGTCGCCAACCGGATTAACCATCCGCCGGCGACGGCGCCCGCGACGCGCGTCAGCGACATCGAGCTGCCGCCCGGCGCGCGCGTCAGCGGTACGGCAACCAGCGGCGACCGTCTGGTCGTGACGATCACCCTCGCCGACGAGAGCGAGGAGCTCCTCATCTTCAACCTCGGCACCGGCGCGCCGATCGCGACGATCAATCTGCGCAAGCAGGCACCGGCGCCCTAGCGGCGGCGCCGTGGCGCACGTCGTCCGGTGCAAGAAGTGCCCTATTCATGCAGATAAGTTGCATTTCGCCGGACTGGCGGGGGAGCCGCTCGGCGGCGATCGAGAGCGCCGCTTCGGCGCTGGTCGCGGCGACGGCGGAAGCGATCGCGGCGCGCGCGATCGACTTGCGCTCTCTCGTCGAGGCGAGCGCGCGCGTCGAAGTGACACGCCGACGCAAATTTTTTGCTGCACTCGCGAATTTCTTCTTGCATCGAAACTGATTGCGATTATTTATCGTTTTCGCGACGCACTCGCACGTGCCTATGGCCCATCGTGGTGATGCAACGACGTCACGCGTCCTTTTTGGCAGAGCCGGTCATCGTGGGCCGGTCCCGAGAGGGAGCTCGATATGGTTGCTATCCAACGCAGGGCTGCAGCGCCCTGTCCTGACGCCACACTGCGCCAAATCAGGGAAGCTCGCGGCTCCGGTGGCCGCGGTCTCTCCGAAGCCAGCAGTCAAATTTAAACCATTCTCCGGTAGGAGGGGCTTTTCGCCCGCGTACCGGAGCGTCTTTTCGCGCCGCTATTCCTCGCGAGAGGGAGAGCGGCAGTCGGCAATGCGCCGAACCTTGAAGCTTAAGGATACCGTGGCCATGACCAAGAAAATCACCAAGTTCCTTGCCGAGCGCCAACCCGAGACGCCGTGTCTCGTGATCGATCTCGACGTCGTCGCGCAAGCTTACAAGCTGCTGCGCCGTTACATGCCGCTCGCGAAGATTTTCTACGCCGTCAAAGCCAACCCGGCGCCAGAGGTCGTCGCGCTGCTACGCGACCTCGATTCAAGTTTCGACGTCGCGAGCCCCAACGAGATCAGTCTCTGCCTCGAGCGCGGCATCGGGCCCGAGCGTCTGTCCTTCGGCAACACCATCAAGAAGGAGCGCGACATCGCCTATGCTTTCGGCAAAGGCGTGCGGCTTTATGCTTTCGACAGCATAGCCGAGCTCGAGAAGCTCTCGCGCGCCGCTCCCGGCAGTCGCGTGTTCTGCCGCATTCTGGTCGAATCGACGGGGGCCGAATGGCCGCTCTCGCGCAAATTCGGCTGCAGCCCGGAAATGGCGGTCGACCTGCTTCGCCAGGCGAAAACGCTCGGGCTCGATCCCTACGGCGTGTCGTTCCATGTCGGCTCGCAGCAGACGAAGATCGATCAATGGGACAGCGCGATCGAGCGCGCGGCCAAGATGTTTTGGGCCCTTGCCGAGACTGACATCAACCTGCGCATGGTCAATGTCGGCGGCGGCTTTCCGGCCAAGTATCGTGGCGACGTGCCGGGGGTCATCAACTATGCCAATGCGGTGATGGGCGCCATCACTCGTCATTTCGGCAACGACCTGCCCGAGATCATCGTCGAGCCCGGCCGCTCGATCGTCGGTGATGCCGGCGTCATCCAGAGCGAGGTCGTGCTGATCTCGCGCAAAGCGGCCAATGACGAGAAGCGCTGGGTCTATCTCGATGTCGGCAAGTTCAACGGTCTCGCCGAGACGATGGATGAGGCGATCAAATACCGGATCAAGACCCCGGTCGATGGCGGGGCCATGGGTCCCGTCGTGCTCGCGGGCCCGACCTGCGACAGCGCCGACATTCTCTATGAGAAGACGCGCTATCGCCTCCCGCTCGATCTCAAGGTCGGCGACAAGGTGGAGATTCAGGCGGCCGGCGCCTACACCTCGAGCTACGCCTCGGTCGGATTTAACG
>CAYMNX010000789.1:0-4179 GCA_964391905.1 uncultured Rhizobiaceae bacterium | reverse complement strand
GTTCCGGGAAAGATCCGTTAATGGCGTAGGCCGTGTAAAATCCGAGGAGGTTCAGGCCGAAAACGCCGAGCACCAGGAGAGGGCGTTCTCCCAGGTAAAAGAAGCCGAGCAGCAATGCGGTCAGCAGCCAGGGTAGAAAGGGGGAGCTGACGCCGCCATAGTAATAGGAGCCGTAAAGCGTGACGAAAGTGAGGTTTGCGACGGAAAACAAGGCGAGCTGCGGCAGGCGCCCGGTCAGCTTCAGCCCAAATGGGAGCACCCAAAAGGCGGATATGCAAGTGATGATCGTCCAGAACGGCAATCCGCGCTGGTGGTCGGCAAAATAGAGAAAGACGCTGATCGTATGCCCGAGGCACGGGCCGAAGACATGACTGAAAGCAAAAATTCGAGCGCGTCCGAGGGTGGCGGGATCGGTCTTTGCCTGTGGCGGGACAAACCAGTCCACGACCCGCAAGAAACTCGGTCGCATGTCAAAATACCCCCGATTGCGCCGCTCGCGTGCGCTCACCAAAACCGGCAATACTTTAGGTATGAAGTGGTGAAAAAAGCGTAGCGGCTAATTTATGCAGGTGAGGATCACCGATACCGCAACGCCATCTAATGGATGGGGCGCTGCAAAACCTTGGGATGTTCGTCCACGGTCCCCGGCTTGAACTTCTCCGGCTTCGTCATCGCGCTTTTTGCATCGTGAATCGCTTGCTCTGTCGCCACCTCGCGGTAGCTGATCGCGCCCAATATGCCGTCGATCCTTGTGCCGTCTTCCGAGAGGGGGAGCAGAATGCAGCGATACATGATGGGAGATTCGGCATAGGTGGCCGATCCGCCATGGCTGACCGGCGCATGCTGGGACATGACCATGGGAAGCTTCGACGTCGCAAGCGGCAACAGCGTGTCCTCGAGGCAGTCCGCAATGCGCTGGCGCTCGAAAGGCGGCCAAGTCGGATCGCGCAGTAGATCGCCGACATATGCCAATCGTGAATGCTCGACGACAGGATCCACGTCGATCAACAAGCAGCTTGACCAGTCGCGTCCGAAAACCTGGGGATCGATCTGCGATCGCCGCGGCAGTTTTCCATCCTGTGAAAGGCTTCGCCAATTCGCAAGGACGCGCATAATCAGGCGGCGATCTATGGTCTCGGATCCCATTCCTCGCTCCTTATTCCGTGATCGACGCATGAGTTAGGGCTTTCGATTGTGGAACGCGCCGACCCTCAATCGCGGCTCTATTTAGTCCCTATCCATTAACTCGTGATTGACGGACGGCGTTAGTAACGCCAACAAATAAATCGCGGCAATTTCTAGGAGAAAATTCAGGCGATTCACGCGTTATTAGTCATTCTTCTCCCTAATGGGAGGTACTCTCACGCAACCTGGCGGCGATGATCGACCATGAAAGCTTTGCATGCCCTCGTCACCGGCGGCTCAAGCGGAATCGGCCTTGAAGTGGCGCGCAAGCTTGCCGGGTTGGGCTACAGCCTCTCTCTTGTCGCCCGCCGAGAAGAGCTCCTGAAGAAGGCCGCCACCGATATCGCGCGGCACTTCACCCAAGAGAACCAGCGCGTCTATACCTATTCAGCTGATGTTGCCGATCCGAGGCAGGCCGAGGCCGCGGTGAAGGCCGCGACCGACGAGCTTGGCGCGCCCGACCTCGTCATCACCTCGGCCGGTATCGCCATCCCCGGTTACTTCGAGGACGTGCCCCTCGACGTGTTCGAGCGCACAATGGCCGTGAATTATTTCGGCTCGCTCTATATCGCTCGCGCGGCCCTTCCAGCAATGCGCGCGCGCAAGCGGGGGCGAATTGTGTTTATTTCTTCCGGTGCCGGGCTCATGGGCCTTTTCGGCTACGCGTCCTACAGCCCGCCGAAATTTGCTCTCCGCGGCCTCGCGGAGGGACTCCGCGCCGAATTGCGAGCGGACCGCGTCGGCATCTCGATCGCTTATCCGCCGGACACCGCCACGCCGATGCTCGAGGAAGAGAACAAGACCAAGCCGGATGAAACGAAGCTGATCACCGGTGTCGTCAAGACATGGCGTGCCGAAGATGTCGCCGACTGCATCATTCGCGGAATCCGCCGCGGAAAATTCGCTATCACGCCGGGATTGGTGATTACTCTCATGAACCGCATGCCCGGGATCGTGCAGCCGATTCTCCACTGGTATAGCGACAGGCTTGTCGACAGCGTCCGCAAGCGCCGGCTCGCCGCCGGATCCCCGCTGAGCGGACGCCCTCTGCTCGGTCGCTGATCAGTTGGTCGCCATTCCCCGATCATCTGAAGCTGGGAAAGGTGGCTGAAATCTAGCGATCGCCCGTGCGCCGCCTCGGCCGATCAGCCGACTGCTTCCCGCGCATTTGCGATGGCGGCTCCACGGCGAAATCATGCGCGACCAGCTTCGCTGCCTTCATTCGCGACGCGCCGCTCAGATGAGTTGCGGGCATTCTTTCGCTTTCTTCAAGTGCGACTTCATCTCTATTCGATGGTCAAAAGTCGGGGGAGTCGCTACTGTCCCCAGGCGCGACCGGTTGTAGCGCCGAAGTATTGCCCGCCTTCCGCGCCTTTCTTCCGGAGTAATCGTTTCCCAGGAAAACGCCTTTCGGCCAATCCCGTGTCCCAGCCCTCACCACAAGCGCATCGAGCTGATATTGGGGATGGCACCGTCGCGCCCGAGCGCTTCACAGCCCTAGCAGTCGATGGATATCCGATCGGCGGCTTTGCCTGGCGCCGCGTGGCGGGTGAACGACCGGACAGAGCCGTGGTGATTATCAATCCCGCGACATCTGTCCAATCCCGATATTATTTTCGCTTTGCCGCCTTTCTCTTCGAACATGGGTTCGATGTCATCGCCTATGACTATCGCGGCATTGGCGTGTCACGGCCGGACTCCTTGCGCGGATTCAGCGCCAGCTGGATAGATTGGGGCTGCCTCGATTGCGAAGCCGTACTGCAATACGCGGAGCGCTCCTTTCCTGGCCAGCCGATTCTCGTCGTCGGCCATAGCATCGGCGGCGTCATTCTTGGACTCGCCGAATCCAATCATCTCATCCAGCGAGTCTTCACCATGGGGGCGCAATATGCCTACTGGGGCGACTACGCTTCCGGCAAGAAGCTGCAGATGATAGCGAAGTGGCATATCGCGATGCCGCTGCTCACCTTGGCATTCGGCTATTTTCCCGGAAAGCGGATCGGCTGGCTCGAGGACACGCCGAAAGGCGTCGTCCGCGACTGGAGCTTGAGCCGCAAACGTTTCGAAGATACGTGGCGCGGCCGCTCCGCCTCCCGCCATCCCGAGCGGCAGATGGTGCTGCAACGCTTCGCAGCGGTCACGGCTCCGATGCTGGCGGTCAGCGTGACCGACGATGAGTTCGGAACGGTTGCGGCGGTGGAGCGGCTGCTCGCTTATTTTCGGCGCAGCCCGAGGATGCATCTCGGCCTTTCACCTCAATCGGTGGGCGAAATATCGATCGGTCATTTCAGCTTCTTCAACAGTCGGCTGGCGCAAAAGCTGTGGCGGGTTCCGTTGCAATGGTTGGCCTCCGGACACGTGCCCGAGGATTGTCCGGGAAAGCTGATCAGCCGATGGCAGCCCGAGGAGCCTCGCTGACCGTGACGCGGAGATTGCGACTCCGGAAGCAGCCCGACATCAAGGTTCGATCCGGAGTCTCACCACATCGGCCAGGTCCGGACGGATCGTGAAAAACAGGAACGCAAGTTGAAGCAAGGCGGCGAGAAGCAATAGGACGATAACGATTCTTGAAGCGATCGAAAGGTGATTTCGTCGCGTGGGTGGTCGTGCATGATCGCGCGGCATCTAAGCTCGCCAGAAGGGCTTGCGCGTTTCCCGAATTACGTCGATTCGGGTGGCGCCGAAATCCTTGAGCTGCCGCTCGTCCAGACTTGCGAGGAGGTCCCGCGACCTCTTGCGCTCGATCCAAACCTTCACGACTTCGACGATTTTTCGCGGGCTGTTGGGGAAAATGGCCGGCCAACCGAAGCGATGCGTCGCGTGGACGCCCAACGAGATCCCGAGGAGACGCTGTGCGCTCCCTATTCCACAATCCGCGCCGTTCCCGCCGGACATTGCCATGGCTCTCCATCGCCGGATTTACAGACATGGAATCGTAGCGGTTTGTACGGCTTTCGAGTATTAGATAGATTTGATAGATCACTTTTGGAAATC
>CAYMNX010000788.1:0-1839 GCA_964391905.1 uncultured Rhizobiaceae bacterium | reverse complement strand
AATGCGAGCCGGCTTGCGACGCTGACGCTCGTCGATGCCGCCGGGCTTTATCTGCGCGGCGTTCCGCAAATCGATATCTTCACGCGTGCGGAAGAGCAGGGGCTTCGCGATCTCTTCTTCGACCAGAAGCGTGCCGATGAGTTCGTCGGCCACATCCTTTCGCCGGAGAGCGAGGATGTGCGGCTCAATAACCAGCTCGCCGTGGCGAGGCTCGCATGGCAGCCGCGCTGGCATGACCCGCAGCTGGCGAAATGGCTGCATCGGATTAGAATTCCGACCTTGATCGTCTGGGGCGAGGAGGATCGGCTATTTCCCGTCGATTACGCCCACGCCTTCCAGCGCCTCATTCCCGGCGCGGCCTCGGTGATCATTCCGCAATGCGGACATCTTCCACAGCTCGAGCGGACTGAGGCGTTCGTCGCGGCCGTGGCGACGTTCTTAGCGAAGGAGAGTGTGGCAGCATGAAAATCTTCAATTTTCATCTGATGCCCTACGCGGCTGCCGATCTCGACGCGATCGATCGCAACGGCTCGGCCTGGGTCACCTATTCGAACCGATACTATGACCCGAAGAAGGGCGCGAAGCTCTTCAACCAATATCTCGACCAGATGGAGGCCGCCGACCGGCTGGGCTTCGACGGCGTGGTGGTCAACGAGCATCACCAGACCGCTTACGGCATGATGCCGACACCCGGCGTGCTGGCGGGCGCCTTGTCGCGGCGCATCAAGAACGGGCGCCTCGCCGTCCTCGGACGCGCTCTGCCGCTCCTCGAGAATCCGCTGGTCATCGCCGAGGAATACGCGATTCTCGACAACATCACCGAAGGCCGGTTTATCGCCGGTTTCGTGCGCGGCATCGGTGCCGAATATCACTCGATGGGAATCAACCCGACCTATTCGCAGGAACGATTTCTCGAAGCGCATGATCTCATCGTCCGCGCGTGGACCGATCCGGGCCCGTTCGCTTGGGAAGGCAAGCATTACAATCTCAAATACGTGAACCCGTGGCCGCGGCCATATCAGGAGCCGCATCCGCCGATTTTCATCCCCTCGTCGGGTTCCTTCAGCACGATCCGGTGGGCCGCGCAGAAGCGCTATACCTACTGCCAGACCCTGGCGCCGATCGCCGTGGTGGCGCGGATTTTCGACCTCTACCGCGAAGAGGCGGACAAGGCGGGCTATCAGGCGTCGCCCGACCAACTCGCCTGGTCGAACGCGATCTATGTCGCGGAGACCGACGCTAAAGCTTTAAAAGAGGCGAAGCCGCATCTCGAAAGCTACGCCAATTATTTCTTGAAGACCAATCCCGCCTTCATGCTGCCGCCCGGCTATACCAGCATCGAATCCATCAAGCGCATCCGCGCCCTTCGCGCTCATCGTATGAGCTATCAGACCGCGGAGGATCTCATCGACAAAGGCGTCGTGATCGTCGGCAGTCCGAACACCGTGCGGGAAAAGCTAGCAGCCTATCAGGATCTCGCCGGCTTCAATTACTCGCTGACCAAGACCCACTTCGGCACGATGCCGCATGAGATGGTCGAGGCGAATCAGAATGCGATCGCGGAGGAGATTCTGCCCTATTTCCGCGACCGTGTGCCTGCCGCAGCCAACCGCAACGCGGCCGAGTAAGGGTCCCCACCCAAGAGGGTGGCGAAAGAATAATTCGATCAAGGGGAGGTGGACGTGAAGAAGGCGAGATGGCTCGCGGTGGCGATAGCGGCGGCGATCGGGGCATTCGTCGCGAGCGAAAGCGCTTTTGCGGAATCGGTCGTGCGTGCCGTCCCGCTCCTCGATGTCAAGATTCTCGATCCCTATCAGAATACGAATTACGGCACCCGCA
>CAYMNX010000787.1:0-1550 GCA_964391905.1 uncultured Rhizobiaceae bacterium | reverse complement strand
CTATTCGCACGCCTCGGCACCGGCGCAAACGAGCCGAAGAGGCGCAGGCGATCGCGCTTGAAACGTCCGGGGCAGACGGGGCTTTTCTAGAAGCCGCTATGGGCCTGCCGGAGATTGGCATTGGCGGCTCGGAATGGGGCGGTTCCTGCCTCGATATCTGAGGAGAAGCGTAATGCCCGCGAAGAAGAAAGACCGCCGCCCGCCCGTCGCCATCGGCCATGTCTTCTTCGTTGCGAGCGATGTTCCCGCCGCCGCGCTTTGGTGCGAGGCCGTGGGGATGCGTTGCATTTGGCGTGACGAAACCATCGCCGTGCTCGAGCTGCGCGGCGGGACGCATCTCGTCATCACGAAAGCATCGCGCCGGCCGCGTCAAGGCGCCGACGCGCCCTTCGAGTTGATGGTCGACGATGTCGATGCCGCGCGCGACCAATTCGAGAAGCAAGGCCTCAAGCCGTCCCGCATCCGCCGCGGCTCGATCCATGACGAATTCCGGCTCGCGGGCCCCGATGGCTGCCGCGTCACGGTCCTCTCCTCGCATGCCGGCCGCCGCGCGGTCTGACGGACGCGGCGAAAGTCGCCGCGCCGTGCGCGTTTTCGTTATCGCGAGCTGTGTGCTGCCTCACAGCATCGATCGAAGCGATGCCATAGAACCCGCCCCCTCGAAAGGATTTCCGGAGGTGGTGGCTATGGTCAAAAAAATTCTCTGGTCGGCCGGCTTCACCGGCCTCTGCCTCTTCGGGCTCGCTCTCGCCTTGCAAATGCCGAGCCATCGGAGCGCGTGCAGCAATGGCGCAGACTGGCTCGCTTGTCTTCACGGTGCGGCGGGATCGCAAGCGCGACTGGAGCTCGATCGCTACAATTGAACGGGATCGCCCTCCGATCGAGGGCGACAGGCATCACAACCGCGAAAGGTACGATTTCCTGCCGCTTCGTCACAGCCGATGCCCGCCGCGCGATCCGTGCTTACGCCGCTTCTTGCTTCACGATGAAGATGTCGACGGATCGCGCCGCTCGGAATTCCCGCGCTCGATGAAATCGATCTCGTTGGGCGGGAATTGCAGAAGCTCGTCGTCGTGCCATTCTCCGCTCACGGTCTGGCCGTTGCGGTAGGTCACGGTGCCCGCGCCGTTGCGCTTGCCATTGTGATACTCGCCGACATAGCGATCGGTCGGCTTGCCGTTCTCGGTCCATTGCAGCGTGCCTTCACCGTCGGCATAGCCATTCTTGCACGGCCCCGACCACGTGATCGCCTCGTCGGGCTCGGGCGCTGGGTCCCAAACCTTGCATCCGGTCTTCGAATCGGCGATCCAGCCCGGCGGTGCTTGCGCCCGCGCCGGCGCCGCCAACGCCAGCGCGGTGCCGAGCGCGGCGGCGACAATCGCCGCGGCGCGGCGATGCGCCCGCCGCCGCGTTTCCGTTAATCCGTCACAAACCTTCTTCGTCAAACCTCACCCCGGCTTCTGGAACTTCACAACAAAGATATCGATGGGGACCTTCGGAGTGAAGATCGGGAAATCATGCGTGTCGACGGTACTGCGCAGGAAATTGCC
>CAYMNX010000786.1:0-12072 GCA_964391905.1 uncultured Rhizobiaceae bacterium | reverse complement strand
CAATCTGCTCGGGGGACTCGCCTTTTCCGTCGTTCTCGTCTATCTGCTGATCGTCGTGAACTTCCAATCGTGGCTCGATCCGTTCATTATCATCACCGCGCTCCCGGCGGCGCTCGCGGGCATCGTGCTGTTCCTCTTCTTCACCCACACGACCTTGAGCGTTCCGGCGCTCATGGGGGCCATCATGTGCATGGGTGTGGCGACGGCGAACAGTATTCTGGTCGTGTCCTTCGCCCGCGACCGGCTGGCCGAGCACGGCGATGCCGTACGCGCGGCGATCGAGGCCGGCTTCACCCGCCTCCGCCCCGTGCTCATGACGGCGCTCGCCATGATCATGGGAATGGTCCCGATGGCGCTGGGACTGGGCGATGGCGGCGAGGAGAACGCGCCGCTCGGGCGCGCGGTGATCGGCGGGCTGATCATGGCGACCATGGCAACGCTCGTCTTCGTTCCCTCCGTCTTCAGCCTGCTGCATCGTCACAGCAAACCCAAGGCTGCGGCATGATCCGTCGCAATTCACGCCTTTCGAGCGGAGCACGAGGATGACGCCCAAGGGCGATGGCAAGCTGGAACCGGCGCAGCAGGAACCGCGGCCGCCGCAAAGCTTATCGCGACAGTCGCGCCGCGGCCTCATCGTTCTCGCCGTGGCTCTCCTTATTCTCTTTCTCGGCATCTATCTCGGCATTCGCGAGCGGGTCGATGCGGAGACAGGCTTGAGCCGCGCCACCGAAGAATCGGCCATTCCTACCGTTAACGTCACCCATCCCGATTCGGGCGCGCCCAACGAAGAAATCGTGCTGCCGGGAAACGTCCAAGCCTATACGGATACGCCGATCTACGCCCGCACGAGCGGGTATCTTCGGCGTTGGACCGCCGATATCGGGGCGCACGTCAAGCAGGGCGATCTCCTCGCCGAAATCGACACGCCCGAGGTCGACGAGCAGCTGCGCCAGGCGCGCGCCGATCTCTCGACCGCGGAAGCCAATTTGAAGCTCGCCGAGATCACGGCGCAGCGGAGCGAGAATTTGTTGAAGACGCGCTCCATCGCGATGCAGGAGCGCGACAACGCGGTCGGCGCTTACAACGCCGCGAAGGCGACCGTTGCCTCGAAAGCGGCGGACGTGTCGCGGCTCGAGCGGCTCCAATCCTACGAGAAGATTTATGCGCCCTTCGACGGTATCATCACCGCGCGCAATACCGATGTCGGCGCGCTCATCGATGCCGGCGCCAATTCAGCCGGGAAAGAGCTCTTCCATCTTTCCGCGATCGACAAGATTCGGGTCTACGTCGCCGTGCCGCAAGCCTATTCCCGCGCGGTCCGTCCCGGCGTCAAGGCGACGATCACGCTCGCTGAATATCCGGGCGTGACCTTCGCGGGCGATTTGGTCCGCACCGCCAACGCCATCGATCCATCGTCGCGAACGCTGCTCGTCGAAGTCGATGTCGACAATCGCGACGGTCGGCTCTTGCCCGGCGCCTATGCGTCGGTTCATTTGAGCCTGCCGAGCGATGCGCAGTCCGTGACTGTGCCGTCCAACACAGTGCTCTTCCGCAAGGAAGGGCTTCGCGTCGCAGTGGTTCGGAACGGCAAGGCGGAGCTGGTTCCGATCACGATCGGCCGCGATTATGGAGACAAGGTCGAGGTCGTCTCCGGCCTCCAGGCGAGCGATATGGTCATCCTCGACCCATCGGACTCCCTGCTCAACGGCACGCCCGTCGCAACGACGCCGCCCGCAGTCGTCGGATCGACGCAATGATGCGATGGCGACCGTTTTGCGCGGCGGTCGCCGCGGCGCTGGTTGCCGGCTGCAGCGTCGGGCCCGATTACGTCAGGCCCGCCGCTCCCGCAACGGACGCCTATAAGCAAGCGCCGCCCGAGGCGTTCAAGACCGCCGGCACCTGGAACACCGCGCAACCCGCCGATGGCATGTCCGCCGGGAGGTGGTGGGAGGCTTTCGGCGACCCGCAGCTCAACGCCTTGGAAGAGCAGATCGACGTCGCGAACCAGGATCTGAAGGCGGCAGAGGCGCGCTTCAATCAGGCGCGGGCTTTGGTCGGCTTTAACCGCGCGGCGGAATTTCCGACGGTTTCCGTTGCGCCATCGATCGAAGCGCTTCGGCGATCGCGCCACCAGCCCTATGTTTCGACGACGAAGACGACGGGCGACCTTTCCCTCCCCTTCGATCTTTCCTATGAGGTCGATCTCTGGGGTCGGATTGCGCGCAGCGCCACCGCCGCCGGCAACGAGGCGCAGGCAACCGCCGCCGATCTCGCAACCGCGCGCCTCAGCCTGCAGGCCGAACTGGCGCTCGACTATTTCGAGCTGCGCAGCGCCGATTCGCAACAGCGGCTCCTCGATGATTCGGTGAAGGCGTTTGCCGAGGCTCTGCAGCTGACGGAGAATCGCTTGAAAGGCGGCGCCGCGCCGCAATCCGATGTGGCCCAGGCGAAAACGCAGCTCGACACGACGCGGGTCGCGGCAACCGATATCGGCGTGCAGCGGGCGCAGTTCGAGCACGCGATTGCCGTTCTGATCGGCAAGCCGCCGGCCTCGTTCAGCCTCTCGCCCGCGCCCCTAACCCTGCATCCGCCCGTCATCCCGGTCGGGATTCCCTCGGAACTGCTGCAACGCCGTCCCGATATCGCGGCGGCGGAGCGACGCGTTGCCGAAGCGAACGAGGAGATCGGAATTGCCCGCGCCGCCTATTACCCCTCGCTGATCTTTGACGCGTCCGGCGGCTTCGAAGGCAGCTCGATGGCAACCTGGTTCAATTGGCCAAGCCTTTTCTGGGCCGTCGGTTTATCCATGGGAGAGACGCTGTTCGATGGCGGGCGACGCAACGCCGCGTCCAAGGCCGCGCTCGCGGCCTATGACGAGACGGTGGCGAATTATCGCCAGACGGTGCTGAGCGCGTTTCAGGAGGTGGAGGACAATCTCGCCGCGCTGCGCATCCTCGAGCGCGAGGCGCAGCAGCAGGAAGAGGCGGTCGCCTCGGCGAAGAACTCGCTCCAGCTCTCGACCGATCGCTATGTCGGCGGCAGGGATACCTATCTGCAGGTCATTACCGCGCAAACCACGGCGCTGGCGAATGAACGCAATGCAACGGATATACTGCGCCGGCGCATGGAAGCGAGTGTGCTGCTGTTCAAAGTGCTTGGCGGCGGATGGGATGCGTCGCAGTTGCCGACGGTCGAGGCGCTGAAGGCCGGCGATCAGCGCTCCGCGAAGTGAGCACGACGCGGGTTAGAGCGCGCGCCGCAGCCTCAATTCACGGCGAAGGGGTTCTTGAGCGCGCTTCCGGTATTCGAGCTATGGGTCGCGCGCAGCATATCGATCAGGGCGCGCAGGGCGGCCGGGACCTGCCGATGACCGGGATAATACAAGAAGAGACCCTCGAACGAGGGCGACCAATCCTCGAGCAGGCGGATCAACTGTCCTGAGCGCAGGAACGGCTCGACCTGCGCTTCGATCGTGTACGCGATCCCGAGGCCGTCGACCGCCGCGCGCACGGCGAGATCGGGATTGTTCACCATCACCCGACCGTCCACGGAAATCTTCCGCGACTTTCCGTTCCGCTCGAAGGCCCAGTCGAATACTTCGCCATCGGCGCCGCGGCGATATTGAACGCAGCTGTGGCGGGCGAGATCGTCGGGCGTGCGCGGGGGGCGTCGCCGCGCGAAATGGGATGGGGCGGCCACCACGGCAACTTTCACCGGGCCCATCACCCGGATCGCAATCATATCGGCGGCTGCCCGGTCCTGCGGCCCGATGCCGGCATCGAAGCCTTTCGCCACGATGTCGATCGGTGCCTCGCCGACCTGGACCTCGAGATGCACGTCCGGATACATCGACAAGAAGCGTCCCCAGACCGGCGCGATCACGGCCGCTCCTGCCATATGGGTCGCATAGATGCGCAGACGCCCGAAAGGCCTCTGCCGCTCCTGGTTCAAGCCTTCGAGCGCATCGGCGATCTGGTTGATCGCCGGCCGAAGACGCTCCAGCAGCCGGAGGCCGGCATCGGTCAGCGAGACGCTGCGCGTCGTGCGGTGAAGCAGCCGGACCCCGAGGCGCTCTTCGAGCTGCCGCACGGAGTGGCTGAGCGCCGAGGGAGTAACCCCAAGCCGCAATGCGGCGCTGCGAAAACTCAGGTGATCCGCGACCGCCATGAAGGTCGTCAAATCGCCCAGATCGCCGCGATCCATTCGTGAATTCCTGTCAATAGCGAGAGCAATAGATATAGAATTCTCAACCCGCGCCGACAATGTCGGGCGCGAGATCAACCGTTCTTCGCGCTGAGCGACGACAAGGCGCGCGCCGATGAGCTTGCGGTGGTGCGCTGACGCGGCCGAGAGCGGGATGGCACATGCTTTGTGCGCATCCACAAATCAATGCTCGGATGCGCATCATCGTCGACGCCGAAAAAGGTACTCGTTCCATACCGCAGAGAGAACGACCATACAGCCGCTCGGTGTCACTTGCTCGCGCATGGCCATGTGACCGCCCCACCCAATCGGAGCCGTAACAATGGCAATCGCCGGAACGGCCTCCGCAGGAATTTTGAACGGCGCGGGCGACACCGCGGTTTATCCGGTGCTGGCGAAATGCCGTGGAAAACGCAATGACCTATACCAGCGGAGGCCGGAGCGCAAAATTCGGCTTCCCCGCTTGCGCGCGAGGCGCGAGCGAGCCCAAATACTCAACTTGCTAATCGATCACCGTGGCATGGTTACCGGCGCGGTGCCAGTCCGGCGATTCAGAGCAAAAGCCCTCGATGGATGCCCGTTCCGCAGTTCGGTAAAGGTGGTAGCGGGGGAGGGACTTGAACCCCCGACCTTGGGATTATGATTCCCCTGCTCTAACCAGCTGAGCTACCCCGCCACAGGGTCATGCGATATAGGAAATGGCCCCTTTCTCGTCAAGCCGAGACCTCGGCGCGCATCGCATCCACGTCGGACGCGGCACGCGCCGTGGCGCGCTTTCTATCGCGCTTAATCCAGCCGCCGCCAAGAACGCGCGTTCCGTCATAGACGACGCAAGCCTGGCCCGGCGCTACGCCGAGGGCCGGCTCGTCGAGCGTCACCAGCCCGCCGCCTGCCTTGTCGCGCGCGAGCGTCCCCGCCACCGGCGGCTGCGCCGAGCGCAGCTTCACGGCAACGCGCAGCGTGTCGCGCGCCTCGGGCCCAAGCCAATTCACATCGCGCAACAGCACGCGCGTCTCGCCCAAAGAGCTGCGCGGGCCAACCACGACGCGGCGCGTCTCAGGCTCGAGCCGCAACACGAAGAGGGGCTCGGCGCTCGCAATGCCAAGCCCCTTGCGCTGGCCGACCGTGAAATGAACAATGCCGCCGTGCCGGCCCAAGATGCGGCCTGCCTCATCGACGATCTCGCCTTCCTCGATCGCGCCGGGCCGCAGCTTCGCGACGAGATCGCCGTAGGAGCCGGAGGGCACGAAGCAGATATCCTGGCTGTCGGGCTTTGCCGCGACCGGCAGCGCGAAGCGCCGCGCCAAGGCGCGCGTTTCCTCCTTGGTGAAATTGCCCAGCGGAAAGCGCAAAAAATCGAGCTGTGTGCGCGTCGTCGCGAAGAGGAAATAGCTTTGATCGCGCGTCGCATCGATGGCGCGATGAAGCTCCGGAGCGCCCTCGCCTTCGATCCGGCGCGCGTAATGGCCGGTCGCCAGCGCGTCGGCGCCCAGCTCCTTGGCGGTGCCGAGAAGGTCGTGGAACTTGACCGTCTGATTGCAGGCGACGCAGGGAATGGGCGTCTCGCCCTTCGCATAGGCATCGGCGAAAGTATCAATCACGGCGCGCTTGAAGCGGTTCTCAAAGTCGAGCACGTAATGCGGAGTGCCGAGCCGCTCCGCGACGCGCGCGGCATCGTGGATGTCCTGCCCCGCGCAGCACGCGCCCTTCCTGGCCGTGGCCGCGCCATGATCGTAAAGTTGTAGAGTGATGCCGATCACCTCGCACCCGGCTTCGACGAACAGCGCCGCCGTGGTCGCACTGTCGACGCCGCCCGACATGGCGACGACGACGCGGCAATCCTTTGCCGGCTTCGGCAGATCGAAAGAATGAGCCGCCATGGCTCCTGGCTCAGACGTTCATCATATTGCGCGTCGCCTGCGGCAAACGCACGGTTAGGCCATCGAGCTCCTCGGTGATGATGATCTGGCAGCCGAGCCGCGAGGTCTGCGTCAGGCCAAAGGCGAGATCGAGCATGTCCTCCTCGTCCTCGGTCGCGTCCTTCAAGAGCTCGTACCATTCCGGATCGACAATGACATGACAGGTCGAGCAGGCGAGCGAGCCCTCGCACGCGCCCTCGATATCAATATCGTTGCGATGCGCGATCTCGAGTACCGAGAGCCCGACCGGCGCTTCGACCTCGCGCCGGGTCCCGTCGCGCTCGATGAACGTTATTTTCGGCATATCAATCCACTTACCCTTTGGCGTTGCGTCCGGCTACGGCGCCAGATCCTCGGCGAGAATAGCGGCTTCGATCGCCGCGCGCTCGACCGGCTTGGTGCCGGGATCGAGCAGATCGAGCACGGCAATGCCCGCAGCCGCCGCGGCGACGGCGAGCGGCCCCTCCTCGATCGGACGCAGCGCGATCACCGCATGCGTCACCGGCCGCGCCAATTGCTTCTCGGCGCGCGCACGCAGCCCTTTGAGAAGCGCGGTCAAATCCTTTTCGTGCAGCACCGGCGCGCCATCGCTGTCGGGCAGTATTTCGGCATTGCCGCCGATCGCGATCGCAACCGCTCCGTCATCGCGGCCGATCGCCATGCCGACGGCGGCGCCGGGGCCCGATGCGTCAAGCAGCGGTCCCTCCGGCTCCTCGATCTGGAAGAGCTTGGGCATTAATCAAACGTGGAAGGATTCGCCGCAGCCGCAACGGCCCTTTTCGTTGGGATTGCGGAAGGTGAAGCCCGATTGCAGCTTGTCCTCGACATAGTCCATCTCGGTGCCGATGATGAACATGGTCGCCTTGGGGTCGATGAGGATGGTCACACCCTTATCCTCGACCACCTCGTCGAACTTGCCTTTCTCGTCGGCATATTCGAGGGTGTAGGTGAGCCCCGAGCAGCCGCGGGCGCGCACGCCGACGCGAATGCCGGCGGAAGGCTTGCCGCGCTTCGCCAACAGCGCCTGGATGCGCTTGGCGGCCTCGTCGGTGACGGTCATCGCTTGCTTCAACGCCATCATGTTCTCCGCTTCATACCACCCCTTATGTGGTCGCTGCCAGGGCACTTGTCACCGGGGAGGCGCCCAGCCCCTTGACCGCGGCCGTTAAGGTTTCGACCGCGTAATCGACCTCCGCCTCGGTCGAGAACCGCCCCAGCCCGATCCGCAGCGAGGCGGCCGCCATTTCGGGCGAATGGCCCAGCGCGCGCAGGACGAAGGAGGGCTCGACCTCCGCCGCGGTGCAGGCCGAGCCGGTCGAGAGCGCGAGCCCCGGGCAGGCCGCCATCAGCTCGATCGCCGGAATGCCGGGAAAGCTCAGATTGAGATTGCCGGGAAGGCGCTTCGCGGGATCGCCGTTGAGCTGCACGCGCGACAGCTTGCGCTGAATTTCGTTAAGAAAGCGCTGGCGCAAGGCCAGGAGGCGCGGCGCCTCGGTTGCCATCTCCGTCTGCGCCAGGGCAGCCGCCTCGCCCAAACCGATGCAGAGCGGCGCCGGCAAGGTGCCGGAGCGAAGGCCCCGCTCCTGCCCGCCACCGTCGATCAGCGCCTCGATCCGCGCCCGTGGCCGCCGCCGCACATAGAGCGCGCCAATGCCTTTGGGACCGTAGACCTTGTGACCCGAGATCGAGAGCAAATCGATGCTCATCGCATCGACATCGATCGGGATCTTGCCGACCGCTTGCGCGGCGTCGCTGTGAAAGAGAATGCCGCGGGCGCGGCAGAGCGCACCGATCTCGGCGAGAGGCTGGATAACGCCGATCTCGTTATGGGCCGCCATCACCGAAACGAGCGCGGTGCGCTCATCGAGCGCCGCTTCGAGCTTTTGCAGATCGACGAGCCCGTTGCCCTCGACCGGCAGGAAAGTGACGCGACAGCCTTCGCGCTCCATCGCGCGGGCGCTCTCGATGACGCATTTATGCTCGGTCACCAGCGTGACAAGATGGTCCTTGCCGAATTGCCGGTGGAAGCGCAGCGCGCCCTTGACCGCAAGATTGTTCGATTCGGTCGCGCCCGAGGTGAACACGATCTCGCGCGGATCGGCGTTGATGATCGCGGCAACTTGCGCGCGCGCATTCTCGACCGCGAGTTCGGCCTCGCGGCCATAGGCATGCGTGATCGAGGCTGGATTGCCGAATTTTTCGGTAAACCATGGCAGCATCGCCTCGACCACGCGCGGATCGCACGGCGTCGTCGCCTGATAGTCGAGATAGACGGGCGGATGATTGGGCTTTCGGGCAATGGCGGCGGTCATGCGGCACTCGCGCGCGTGCGGGCGTAAAGCGCGCCCCACGCTTCAATGAGATGATCGATCTCGGCTTCGCTGGTACTCCAGCCGAGGCTGATGCGGATCGCACTTTCGGCGAGCGCAGGTGGCGCGCCCATCGCGTCGAGCACATGGCTGCGCGTGACCTTGCCCGAGGAGCAAGCAGCGCCCGCGCTCACCATCACGCCCGCCAGATCAAGCGCGATCACTTGGGTTGCCGAAGCGACGCCCGGCATGGCGATGCACAGCGTATTGGGCAACCGCGGCGCCTCTCTTCCGAACACCACGGCCTCGGGCGCAAGCTCGATGAGCCGGCGCTCTGCTTCGTCGCGCAGCGCCTCCATGCGGCGCACGGCCTCGCTCGTGGCTGCTGCTTCTGCGGCCGCGCCGAAGCCGATGATGCCGGGAACATTCTCCGTGCCGGCGCGGCGCTGCCGCTCCTGCCCGCCGCCCTTGATCAACGCGCGCAACTCGAGACCACCACGCGCCACCACAGCGCCGACGCCCATCGGGCCACCGATCTTGTGCGCCGAGAGGGTCACGAGATCGGCGCCCTGCGCCGCGATATCGACCGCGATCCTGCCAGGGCCCTGAATCGCATCGCAATGGAGGAGCGCGCCACGACGATGGGCGATCTGCGCCGCCGCAGCGACCGGCTGAACGACGCCGGTCTCGTTATTGGCGAGCATCACCGAAACCAAGGCCGGGCATGGATCGGAAGCAAGCTGTTGCTCTAGCGCGGCGAGGTCGATCACGCCGCTTGGTGTGACGGGAATACGCGCGGCGGCGGGCGCGGCGGCGAGCACAGAGTCATGCTCGATCGCCGAGACGATGAGGCGCCGCTCGGGAAAGGCCGCAAGCGCCAGCGCATTCGCCTCGGTGCCGCCGCTCGTGAACACCACCTCTTCAGGCGTGGCCTTGACGAGCTTTGCCACGCTCTCGCGGGCGGCGGCGACAGCTTGGCGCGCGCGCCGGCCCCAGCGATGAACAGAGGATGGGTTGCCGCAGAGCGTCAGCGCCGCGCTCATCGCCGCAACGGCTTCCTGCCGCATCGGCGCGTTGGCATTCCAATCGAGGTAAGAAGCGCGGGTTGCGATCACGACACGACGAACCGATGCTATTGGGCCGCAATCCCGTGAATTTCGCGCCCTTGCGTCTCGCAATGAAGCGCGCCGCTGCGGCCCAGAACACGCTGCTCGCAGACATCGGCGAGCGTGACCGAGCTCAGATAGAGATGGATTTGATTGCCGAGCTCTTCCCAAAGATCGTGAGTGAGGCACCGGCTCTTATTGCCGCTGCAGCCCTGCGGCGCGCCTGGCGTGCAGCGCGTCGCGCGGATCGGCTCGTCCACCGCGAGAATGACATCGGAAATGCGCGTGCCGTTGGCGCCATGCGCCAAGAGATAGCCGCCGCCCGGCCCGCGCACGCTCTTGACGAGGTTCGCTGCGCGCAGCTTCGCGAAAAGCTGCTCGAGATAGGAGAGCGAGATTTCCTGGCGCTCGGCGATCTCGGCGAGCGAGATCGGCTCGCCCTTGCCGTGCTTCGCAAGGTCGACCATCGCCATGACCGCGTAACGCCCCTTGGTGCTGAGCCTCACTCGTTGACGCTCCTTCTCTCTCTGTCCCTGTCGTAACCCGGCACCGAGCTGCCAAGCCGCTCGCGATCGCGCTCTTCCTCCAGCGCCGCCAGATGTGCCCGGATTCGCGCCACCTCGCCATGCAGCACGCTCAACTGACAGGCGATGGGATCGGGCGTCTCGTCGCACGGCGTACCATAGGGTACGAATTGCGGCGTCGCCTCGGGCTTCGGACGCTCGCCGATGATCTTCGCCGGAATGCCGCCCACGCTGACGCCCGGCGGAACCTCGCTCAGGACCACGGCGTTGGCCCCAATGCGCGCCCCGCGACCGACGGTGAAGGCACCCAGGATCTTGGCGCCGGCGCCGACGATCACCCCATCTTCGAGGGTGGGATGGCGTTTGCCGCGCTGAAGCGAGGTGCCGCCGAGCGTTACGCCTTGATAGAGCGTCACATCATCGCCGATCTCGGCGGTCTCGCCGATCACGACACCGACGCCGTGATCGATGAAAAAGCGTTTGCCGATCCTGGCGCCGGGATGAATTTCGATGCCGGTGAGATTGCGGCCGATCGAGGAAACAAAGCGCCCCAGCACGAGCCAGCCGCGCCGCCACAACCCATGCGCCAAGCGGTGGAACAGCAGCGCATGGAAACCGGGATAGCACAGCACAACCTCGAGCGCCGACCGCGCGGCCGGATCGAGTCTCAGCACATTGGCGACATCATCGCGCAGGTTCTTGAAAATCATCGGAATCACTATGCTATGATTAAGACTCTCTTAGGAGCCCTGCGGCCCCGAGCAAGCGCTTCCCAAAATATAGCTTGCCCCAGTAAATCGATCAAGTTTAGCCGGTGAAGGATGCATGACAAAAAGGGCAAAAGCCCAGTGAATGAGTCGGGTTTGGTGACATGCCCGAGGTGATCATCAATGGCCCGGTCGGACGTCTCGAAGGCCGCTATCATCATGCGACGGAGACCAATGCTCCGGTCGCGCTGTTGCTGCACCCGCACCCGCAGCATGGCGGCACGATGAACAACAAGGTGGTCTACACCCTCTACCACGCCTTCGTGCATCGCGGCTTTTCGGCGCTGCGCTTCAATTTCCGTGGCGTCGGGCGCAGCCAAGGCTATTTCGATCGCGGCGAGGGCGAGCTCGCCGATGCCGCGGCGGCGCTTGACTGGCTCCAGACCTACAACCCCAATGCCAAGGCATGCTGGATCGGCGGGTTCTCCTTCGGCGCCTGGATCGGCATGCAACTCCTGATGCGACGTCCGGAAATCGCCGCCTTCATCAGCGTCGCGCCGCCCGCCAACATGTTCGATTTCAGCTTCCTGGCGCCCTGCCCGTCTTCGGGCCTCATCATTCAGGGCGATCAGGATCAAATCGTTCCGCTCGAGGCGATGCAAAGGCTCATCACCAAATTATCGCATCAGCGCGACATCAAGATCGACTACCGCCTCATTCCGGGCGCCGATCATTTTTTCCAGAACCAGCTCGAGGAGCTCGGCAACGTCGCCGAGGATTACATCGCCAACGCCAAGCCGCAGCGCGCCGTGGCGGGTCAATAGCCTGGCACGCTCTGGATTGAGCGGCGCCGCATTCCCATCTTTGGGAGGGTTCTCCGGCGAGGAATGATGGCTCAATCTGCAAATTCCAAACTGCTCCAGCCCGTGCTGCATGGGCTCGAATGGATCTACGATCGTGCCGTCAGCGGCCTGCCCGCGCTCGACAGCGCCGGCGATTTGGCGCAGAGCTATCAGCAGCAGTTTCCGACGCGCGATGAGGCGGTTGACGCGCTCATCAAATGGCAGATGGCAAAAGCCGGCACGGCGGGCTTCGTCTCGAGCTTCGGCGGCGTGTTTACCCTGCCGGTGACGCTGCCTGCCAATTTTGCGAGCGTTACCTACATCCAGCTGCGCATGATCGCTGCGATCGCGCAGCTGCGAGGCCACGATATCAAGAGCGATCCGGTTCGCACGCTGGCGCTTGCCTGCCTCGCCGGTGCGCGCGTCACCGATCTTGTCAAGGATCTCGGCATCCGCTTCGGC
>CAYMNX010000785.1:0-5258 GCA_964391905.1 uncultured Rhizobiaceae bacterium | reverse complement strand
GGAACCGCGTATCGGTCTGCTGCAAGGAATTGAGGCGGTGGCGCAGCTCATCCGTCGCCGCCCGCGCATCCGCCACGTTGTGCAGCACGCGCGGCGACAGCAGGACGAGAAGCTCGGTGCGCTGGACATTGCGGTCGGTCGAGCGGAACGCGGCGCCGACGAGCGGTATGTCCTGAAGCAAAGGAAGACCGTTCTTGGTCACGCTGTTCGTGTCTTGGATCAAGCCACCAAGGGCCACGGTCTCGCCGTCCTGAACCGTTATCGTGCTCTGGATGCGCCGCTGCATGATGGTGGGGCCAAGAGAGTTGGTTGCGGCCGTCGTGTTGGGATTGGCGACCGAGCTGACCTCCTGGCCCACGTCGAGCGTAATGAGGCCATTCGCGTTGACGCGCGGCGAGACCTTGAGAATGACGCCCGTGTCGATGTATTGCACCGTCGTGACCAACGGCGCGCCGGTGGTCAGCGTGCTTTGCGCCTGCGCCGTCGGAATCGGCACTTGATTGCCGACGAGGAGCGAGGCGGATTGATGATCGAGGACCAGCAGCTCCGGCGCCGATACGACATGGACGTTGGTGATCGCCGATAGAAGATTCAAGACGACATTCGCGTTCGTGCTACCGACGATGTAGTTGAAGCCGGGGAATGTGCCGGGGATCGGCGTGCCGGAGACGATGGGCGTCGGCCCGGCGCCGAACGAGAACTGATTTTCATGCGCGTGGAAGAAATATTGGAGCCCGTATTGCAGATCGTTGCCGAGCGTGACTTCGGCGATCGTCGCCTCGATCAAGACCTGCAGCGGAACGATGTCGATCTTCTCCAGCGCCTCCTCGATCATGTGGTAATCGCGCGGCGCCGCATAGATGACGAGCGTGTTGTTCTTCTCGTCGGCGATGATCCGCACCGGCGGCAATTCAAGTCCGGGCGTTTGCCCCCCGGCGCCCGGCGCGCCCTGCGTTCCCTGCTCCGCCGATGTTCCGCCCGCGGCCGATTGAGCGGACGGGCTCGCCCCGGGCTGCTGCAAGAGTGAAGATTGCGCAAGGCTGCTGCCGCCGCTCGTTCCCGTCGCGCCGGGGGATGTCAATCCTTGCGTGGACGACAGGCCCGTCGCGCCCAATCCCGGTGTCCCCTGGCCGCCAATGCCCGTCGCACCGCCGCCTAATCCGCCACCCATTCCACCGCCGGTTCCGTAAGCGCCGCCGCCGACCTGGGTCGCCGTCGTGCCGGGCGCCGTCTGCGGTTGAACGGTGCTGACCTGACCACTCGAAAAGAGGCCGGTCAAAACCTTGGCGAGGTCAGCCGCGCGGCTGTTTTGAACGTGATATTCGTAGATATGCGGCTTGTTGTCGTTCTCGCCGCGATCGAGACGCTCGATCCATAAGCGCGCCTGTTCGACATAGGCGCGTTGCGGCGAGACGACCAAAACGGCATTCATGCGCTCCAATGGCGCAAAGCTCAGCATGCCGGGCAGCGGAACGCTGCCCTTCGGGCCGAAGATCGTCGTCATTTGATCGACCATCGATTTCGGCGTCGCCGTCTGCAGCGGGATGATGCCGAAGGACATGCCGGCGATCCAATCGACATCGAAGGCCTTCACCATATCGGTGATGGACGAGAGATCGATGCCGGCACCCGAGAGCAGCAGAAGATTGCGCGTCGCATCGACCTGCATGACCGCGCCCTTCGGCAGGAAAGGCTCGAGCGTGTGCTGCAAATCGGCGGCCGACACATAGCGCAGCGGCAAAATCTGAATGTTGTAGGCTTGCGCATTGGGCACCGCGCCCGCACCAACCGAGACAGGCACGCCGCCGGTGCGCGCCGCATCATCGCTCGCCACGAGACGATAGATGCCGCTGGTGTTGACGAGCGTCAGACCGCTTGTCCGCAACACTTGCTGCAGCACAGGAAGGACATCCTGCTGCCGTAAGGGGCGGCTCGTTTGGACGGTGATATTGGCCTGCACCTTCGGATCGATCGTATAGTTGAGGTGCAAGATGTCGCCGAGTACGCGCGGCAAAACTTCGCGCACATCGGCGTTGACGAAATTGAGGGTGATGTCGCCGGCCGGCGTCTCCGCTGCGCCGACCGCCGCCGTGGACGACGTGGCGTTGACGAAATTACCGGTGCCGGGCGAAATCCGCGATTCTGCCGCGACAATCGGCGCCGGCTTATTGGCAACTTCCGGGGCTGTCGGTGGTTGCTCGGCGAGGGGCGTCGGCCGCTTCGGCTGCTCTTGCGCTGGCAGCGGCGGTACGGGACCCAAGCTCTGGGTTTGTTGACATGCCGATAGAAGCAGCAGGCCGACCGCTAAAGCCGGGCGGCGAAAAATCGAGGAAAGATCACTGCAAGTGGCCCCTCCCGTTCGGATCGTCGAACGGTTTCGAGTCCCTCCCTGCGCATTCATACGCTTACGGCCCCCACTTCCCTGAACCCCCGCAGGCCTTTTTATTTCGCTCCACGGGAAACGACTCAACCGGCCCGAAAATAGTCCAGGAGCTTTCGCCCTGCAGCACTTATTTTACCTAGCCTCATAAATAACACGTTCCATAGAAAGCACTTAAGAGAAACCCGCTGCCGGCTGGAGCCGGCAGCGGGCGCTGAGATCATACGCTATTGGTTAGAACCAACCACCATGACCGTGGCCATGGTCGTCGTCATGATCATTGCCATGACCGTGATCGTCGTCATTGTCGCCGACCACGAGACCGGTGCTGTCATTGAGGATCAGCCGACGAAGATTCGGCTGATCGTCGAAGTCGAACATGTTGAGGATCGACCCCGCGGCCTGATCGAAGGATCCGCCCTGGCTGATCGGCGTCGGAGTCGGATCGATCGAACCGAGGCTCCAATTGTACTCAATGAAGGCGAGGCTCGAGGTTTGATCGGTCACGGTGTGATCGACGAAGTTGGTCTTCGCCCAGGGCGAGATCACGAGGAACGGCAAACGGATGCCGTAGCCGCAACGCGGGGCCGAAGCGCCGCCGGCAGCGCCACCAGCGATGCCGCACACGCCCGAGGTGGGGATCGCGCTGGCGCTGGCCGGTGTCGTCGACGTGCTCAGCGGCAGTACCGGCAGGTAGGAGTCGTTGGCGTTGGTGCTGCCATTGTCGCTACCGGCCTTGAATGCCGACTGGTTGACGACCGGACCCGTCACATGGTCGTACCAGCCATCCGTGTCATCGTAGTTGATGATGACCGCTGTCTCCGACCATTCATCCGATTGCTGGAGCGCATTGATCACGTCGACCATGAAGGTCTGCGCTGACAGCGGATCGGAATTACCCGGATGCTCGTCCTGATAAGCCGGCGCTTTGAGATACGACACAGCCGGCAGATTGCCGGCCTTCAGCGCGGCATAGAAGTCGGAGATGTCGTATTGATGATTTGCTGGGCCGTTATGGCCGATCTCTTTCACCGAAGCCGGCCGGATGTGATGCGGGTTGCGCGTCGAGGCGTAGTACATGAACGGCTGGTGATGCGCCGAGTAGTCGGTGACGGCGCCGTGAATGTCGGCGGGCGGGGTCGCGGTGTTGCCGTTGGCCGCGGTCGGGTTGGGGACGCCCGGGTGACCCGCATGGCTCGCGCCGCAAACCGCCGGCGTCTTCGTCGAGCCATCGGGATTGAGCACCGCGGGCGAGGTCGGTGCGAAGCCGCCCTCAAACCAGCCCCAGGTGATCCCTTTGGCATTGAGGAGATCGCCGATATTCCGGCCTTGCATTTCGACCGTGGCTTTGCCGGTGACGGTGCCGCCTTTGTCTTGGCCGCAATCATCGAGCGCCGGATCGGGATCGCCGGTCACGGTGACGGCGTTGAAGGTCGCGACCTTGCCGCCGGCAAAGCTCAGCGCCAGATGCGCATTGCCGGTCATGCCCGAGATGAGGTTGAGCGCGCCGGGCGTCGACGGGCCGAAATTCGTGTCGAAGGAATTGTCGCTCATCGCATAGTGCTGCGCGTAATTCCAGAGCGCCGTGACGGTGTTGCCGTCGAAATAGCCCATCACGCTCGAGCCGTCGGGGCGGCAGCCGAGGCCGACACGCGATGTCGCCTGCACGAATTTGTCCATGAGACCGCCATTCACCGATTTCTGCTCGTCGGTGTAATTGTGGTCGAGCGAGCAGGTATAGGCTTCGGAGCGGTCGTAGCGGAAGGGCTGCCGGATGTTCGGATTGTTGGTGAGGAGCCCGGCGGAAAGCAGATTGTTGACGGCAGGCGTATCGTCGCGGGCGACGAATTTGGGCTCGCCCTTCGGATTCGCGGCGAAAGGATAGGTCGCGAAGTAATGATCGAAGCTTTCGTTTTCCGGGAAGATGACGACGACATGCTTGATCGGCGTCTTGGTGGACGAATCGTCATCCTTGTCATGCGCGATCGCGGGCATCGCGAAGCCGGCGGCAAGGATCGTGCTCGCGCTGAGCGCGGCGAGGGTTCCCCGCCACGACGAACGGTCTCTAGCTTTCATGGATTTCCCCTTGAAGAAGGTGACTGCTGCACTCGCCGTCTTCGCACCGGCAGATGCCCGTCGAGGCATTGCGGCGACTTGCTTTGCTGGAGGTGCGAAGCGGCGAGGGGGAATTTAGAGACGACGAGTTACACTTTTTTTGCCAAATTGTGCCCGTTCTGGTGCCGCAGCGGCGCGCTCCGACCAAGCGTCGACGATCACGCATGATTGTCGACGGTGTCATAAAAATGAAATGATAAATGGGCTAAATCGCGCGTCGAACTCCACACTCCGACGAGAATCTTCTCTGCGCCCGTTGAGGTCCCGCGATGCCGTCTCTCCCTGACTTGCGAAATGCCGCTGTGACGGCGCCGCGCACGATCATTCGGATTTTTTTCGGCGCGATGACCGCGATTTTCGCGAGCAACATGGCGCAGGCCGAAGCACTCGACGGCCCTGTGGAAAAATACCGACCCTACATGGTCGACGAGATCAGCCATGCGCTGGCCGGGGCTAAGACCCTCCGAGAACGCATCTCGGCCAAAGACCTCGATGGCGCGCGAAAGGCATGGATCGCCGCGCGAATCGGATGGGAGCGGGCCGAGGTCTTCACCAGCGGCTTTGTCCCCGATCTCGACGAGGAGATCGATGCGTGGCCCAATGCGCTGACGGGCTTTCACGCGATCGAGGCAAAGCTCTTCGGTGCCGGCTCGATCGAGCTCGGCCAGGAAACCGATCAGCTGATCTATCGTCTGACGGATCTCGATATCAAAATCCGGCAGATTCCGCTCAACGCGCAGGGCCTGCTCAACGGCACGGCACG
>CAYMNX010000784.1:0-2663 GCA_964391905.1 uncultured Rhizobiaceae bacterium | reverse complement strand
GAACCTCCTCGCCGTCCATAAGCGCGACCCGGCCCTGCAGAAGCTCAAGCCGTAAGCAGGCCCGAGGGCGACCGCCTTGCGCCGCCCCGGCAAATCGGCGACAAATTTAGGGAACGAAGGAGGGGCCATGATCGACAAATTCGAGGATCATTGCTGGCAGGATGTGATTCCGGCCGGCGATCTGGATATCTACGCGACGTTCCGGCGCGAGACTTTCGTCGGTGCGCCGGCGGCGCTGGTCGCGATCGATCTCTACGAGCAGGTCTATCGCGGCGGCGACCGGCCTGTCGCCGAGCTCATCAAGACTTATCCGACGAGCTGCGGCGAGCACGCCTTTGCCGCGATCGAGCCGACCAAGAAGCTCTTCGCCGGCGCCCGCCAGGCGGGTCTCCCCATCTTCTATTCGACCGGCGACACGCGGCCCGAAAGCAAGCCGGCCTTCGTTACCGCGACGCGGCGGCCCGGCGCCGGGAGCGATGCCGACGGCTATCGCATCCGGCCCGAATTCAAGCCGCAACCGGGCGATGTCGTGATCACCAAGCAGCGCGCGAGCGCCTTCTATGGCACGCCCCTCACGGCGCATCTGACCCAGCTCGGCATCCACACCGTGGTCATGTGCGGCGAGACGACCTCGGGCTGCGTGCGGGCCTCGGCGGTCGATGCCTACTCCGCGGGCTTCCATGTCGTGCTCGTCGAGGAATGCTGCTTCGACCGCGTCGTGCTCTCGCACAAGGTCAACCTCTTCGACCTGCATCACAAATATGTCGACGTGATGAAGCTCGACGAGGTGCTGGCGGCGCTCGAGAAGCTCGGCGTCCGGAAGGCGGTGTGAGATGAAGCCCAGCCATTACGGTCCATTTCCTTACGCCCCGATCATCCATCGGAAGAAGCTCGAATGGCCGAAGGGCGCGCGCCTTGCGCTCTGGGTCATTCCCAATATCGAGTTCTTCTCGCTCGCCGAGAAAATTCCGGCCAATCCCAACGGCAAGGTCCCGGACGTGCCGAGCTGGTCGGCGCGCGACTATGGCAACCGCATCGGCGTCTTCCGCTTCATGGAGGTGTTCGACCGTTACGGCATCCGCGCCACGGTCGCGCTCAACAGCGATGTCTGCCGCTATCACCCTGTGATCATCGAGGAAGGCAATAAGCGGCAATGGGAATGGATGGGCCATAACGAGACGAATTCGCGCCGCCTCATCGATGTGCCCGAGGGCGAGGAACAGCAGGTCATCAAGAACGCCCTCGCCGTGATCGAGAAGGGCAGCGGCAAGCGGCCCAAGGGCTGGCTCAGCTCCGGCCTCCAGGAAACCTGGAACTCGCTCGACTATCTCGCGGCCGAGGGCGTCGAATATATCTGCGACTGGACCAATGACGACCAGCCCTATGTCATGACGCTCGAGAGCGGCAAGCGCATCACCTCGATCCCCTATAGCCACGACATCAACGACATCCCGGCTTTCGAGCGTCACAACCGCACCGCGGACGAATTCCGCCAGATGATCTGCGACCAGTTCGATACGCTCTATCGCGAGGGCGCGCAATCGGGCCGGGTGATGGCGATCTGCCTTCACCCTTATCTGACCGGCAAGCCCTATCGCATCGGCGCGCTCGACAAGGCGCTCGAGTATATCTGCCGGCACGATGGCGTTTGGCTCACGACCGGCGGCGAGATCGCACGGCACTATGTGAGTCAGGTGGCGACGTGAGGCGCTGCGGGGGGCTCCCCGCGCGTCCCTCGACTTCGCTCGGGGTGAGGAGAGGTTTTTATGGCATCGACCGATGATGCCAAACGCGATATGACCTCATCCTGAGCGCGAGCGCCCCTCGAGGCGCAAGCAGTCGAAGGACGCACGATTTCGTGCAGCAACGATAAAAGCGAGAATGGAGGGAGGATATGGGTCGGTTTGGGGCGCGAGCCGCCGCGCTGATGCTGGTCGGGCTGTTGCTGGCGCAAGCGCCGGCGGCGCGCGCCGCGGACAAGATCGTCACCCGCATGGTCGGCGGCCCGACCGGGACGATGTGGCTTTATTATGTCGGCATCGATGAGGGCTTTTTTGCCAAGCACGGGGTCGAGCTCGACTTCGTCTTCGCGCCCTCGGCGCCCGGCATCCTGCAGCAATTGACGGCGGGCTCGCTCGACATCGTCGGCACGACCGGCGTGGTCGAGCCGATCCATGCCGTCGACAAAGGCGCGCCGGTCGCGATCGCGCGCATCATCGGCCAGAACGCGCCCTACGGCATGGAAGCGAAAGGATCGATCGGCTCGATCAAGGATCTGAAGGGCAAGACGATCGCCCTGGGCGGGCTCGTCGACATCACCAAAATTTATTGGGACATCATGGCGGCGCAGAACGGTCTGAAGCCCGGCGATGTCGATATCATCGTGATCGGCGCGACGGCCGGGCGCTTCGCCGCTCTCAAATCCGGCACCGTCGATGCCTCGATGCTGATGACGCCGTTCAACTTCCAGGCCGAGGCGACGGGCTTCAAGAATATCGGCCTCGTCTACGATTACGTGAAGGATTTCCCCTTCACCGGCCTCGAAGTGTCGCGCCCCTGGGCGAGCGCCCATATGGATCTCGCCAAGCGCCTGCTCGCCGCTTTGGACGAGAGCGCCGCCTGGTTCTACGTGCCGGGCAATCGCGATGCGCTGATCAAGATGG
>CAYMNX010000783.1:0-2528 GCA_964391905.1 uncultured Rhizobiaceae bacterium | reverse complement strand
GCCGCACCGAATCCTGCCGCGCGGCGCCGCCCGGTACCGGCGGCAGCAATTGGAGGCCCGAGACCGCTTCCGTATAGAGGTCGCGATCATCGTCGTGAAACACGACGCGCACATCATCGATGCGCGGATGCGCGACCAAGGTCTCGAGCGAATGGCGGAGCAGGGGGCGTCCGGCGAGCGGTAGATATTGCTTCGGCCGCACGCCGCCGAGCCGCGTGCCGCGCCCCGCCGCGACGACAAGTGCAATGGTGGTAGGCATGCGGGCAACCTAGTCCAAGGCGAGGCTTCTTGCCAACATGGCAGGGCTGGCCTATGCCCGTCGGCGGGAGATTTTGATGTCGGCGAGTCTCGCCTTCAACCTCTGCGCGCTGGCCGCGCTCTTGCCGGCGACTCTGGTGCGCTGGCGTCGCAACGACGCGCGCGACGCGCTGTTTTATGCCGTCTTGATCCTCGCCGCCGGCGGCCCGCTGCTTTGGTCGGCCGCGCAAGTGATGGGCGCGTGGCGCACCGGCTTTGCCACCTCGCTCTGGGTCACGATCGCCGCGACCATGGTGCTGTTCCTTGGCCTCGTCGCGACGACACGGCAGGCCTGGCGCCTGACGCCGTTGCTCTTGCCCTATCTGCTAGTGCTCGGAATCATCGCGACGATCTGGCAGCACGCACCGGAGCGACCGATCGCGGAAACGATCCCCGCGGGTTGGCTCGATCTCCACATCGTCTTTGCGCTCGCGACGTATGGGCTCGTCACGCTGGCGGCCGTTGCGGGCATGGCCGTTTTCCTGCAAGAGCGCGCCATCAAGGCGAAACGGCCGACGGCGCTCACGCGTCTTCTTCCGGCCGTGGCCGAGAGCGAGAGTTTGGAGATCCGGCTGCTTTACGCCGCCGAGATCGTCCTTGCGCTGGGGGTGGTGAGCGGCCTTGCGACCCAGCATGTCTCGGGCGTTTCCTCGCTCGCGCTCGACAACAAGACCCTTTTCTCGCTGGCAGCTCTGATCGTGATCGCGGTGCTGCTGCTGGCGCGCCGTTTGAGCGGCTTGCGCGGCCGCCGTGCGGCGCGGTGGGCGCTCATCGCCTATCTTTTGCTGACCTTGGCCTATCCCGGCGTGAAATTCGTCACCGACGTGGTGATCGGCAGCGGCACCCTCGCCTGAACGTTTCGGCGAATCGTTCGACCGTTGCGATTTCCATTGATTTCGTTGTGCAGTGCGATATGATATGCCCAAATTATGGGCAAAATAGTAAATGCACACGAAATGAGCATTGATCTTGGCAAGCTTCGGCTCGATGACGCAGTCATCCTCGCGCCGATGTCGGGCGTAACGGACCTGCCGTTCCGCCGTTTGGTGAAGCAGCATGGGGCAGGCCTTGTCGTCTCCGAGATGATCGCCAGCGAAGCGATGATTCGCGAGACGCGCCAATCGATGACCATGGCCAAGAACTGCCCCGAAGAGCAGCCGATGGCGGTTCAGCTTGCCGGCTGCGAGCCCGGGGTCATGGCCGAAGCGGCCAAGCTCAATGCCGATCGCGGCGCGGCGATCATCGACATCAATTTCGGTTGCCCGGTGAAGAAGGTGGTCAACGGCCAGGCGGGCTCGGCCTTGATGCGCGAGGAGGGGCTTGCCGCGCGCATTCTCGACGCCGTCGTCAAGGCCGTCGATCTCCCGGTCACGCTGAAGATGCGCACCGGTTGGGACGAGAAGACGCGCAACGCACCGAACCTCGCGCGCATCGCCGAGGAATGCGGCATTCGCATGATCACGATCCACGGCCGTACGCGCTGCCAATTCTATGACGGCCATGCCGATTGGGGCTTCATCAGCCGCGTCAAGGAGGCGGTCAAGATTCCGGTGATCGCCAATGGCGACATCACCACGCTCGAAGAAGCGAAGGAAGCGCTCACGCAATCGCGAGCGGACGGGCTGATGATTGGCCGCGGCGCTTATGGCAAGCCCTGGTTCGTGCGCCAGGTGATCCATTTCCTCAAGACCGGCCACCGCCTGCCCGACCCGCCGCTCGCAGAGCAGTGCGATATCGTCCTCTCCCATTACGACGAGATGCTGGCGCATTACGGCAGCGCCGTCGGCAGCCGCATCGCGCGCAAGCATTTGGGTTGGTACTCGAAGGGGCTTTACGGCTCGGCCGAGTTCCGCGCCGCGGTCAATCGGACGGAGGATCCGCACATGGTGAAAGCGATGATCCGCGCGTTCTACGATCCGCTTATCGCCGAGGCGGCTTGAGCATGGCGACGCGTGGGAACGTGATACGCCGCCTGCCGCCGGAAGTGGCGGTTGAGGCGCGCGCGGTGCTCGCCGCCTTGCCGGATCCGGTGCTCGTCGTCGACGGCCTCGACCGGTTGCGCTATGCCAATGCCGCGGCCGAGGAATTCTTCGACGCCGGCGCCAGCATGTTGATGGGCGTGCCGCTGGTCGAGCTCCTGCCCGCCGACAGCCCCGTCTTCGCTCTGATCGTATCGGTACGCCGCACCGGAGCACGCGTCTCCGATTATGGTGTCGGCGTCGATACGCCGC
>CAYMNX010000782.1:0-5969 GCA_964391905.1 uncultured Rhizobiaceae bacterium | reverse complement strand
AAGATGCTCTGGCTGCCATAGACGCCGCTGATCGGCCCGAGCGCCGGCCAGATGAGCGGTGCTTCGAAGAAGAGCGCGTCGCTGTCGGTGGCGCGCGCGGCGCGGACTTCGGCATTCTCGCGGTTGATCCGCGCGACGAGCACCGGATCGGGCGTAACCTGCTCTTGCGGCAGGCCGTCGAGGCGGCGAATGTCCCATTGCCGCGCCGCGACCGCGAGATCGCGATGCGTCTTGCTGCCATCGGGGAACACGACATCGAGCGCGGCGGCGGGCGGCGCATCGCGGCCGAAGCCGAAGATGAAATGACCGTCGGGCGCGACGCGGACCGGCTTGCCATCGAGCGCGACCTGCGCGCCGGGATCGACCGCGCCGCGCATGAGCCCGCCTTGCTCGGCCTCGCCTTCGAGCGCCAGCGTGCCGGCGCTGGCGGCGTTGCTGCCGAAAGCGAGGGCGAAGAGCAGCGCGATCGCGAAGAGCTTGCCCTGATTCGGCGCTTCGGTCTTGCGCTTGCGCGCGCGCGACGGCCCTTCCGCGGTCGCGACGACGGTGCCGTCATGGAACTCGATCACGAGCGCGGCGCCGGGCGCCACCTGCTCGGCCGCGGTGACGATGTGGCCCTTCGCGCGCACGATGGCGTAGCCGCGCTCCAGCTGCTGCTCGAGCGCGCGGTAGAAGGAGAGAAGCCGCGCCCCGGCACTTTCGAGCACGCCGTGCTGGCGCTCGATGAAGCGATCCTTCGCGGCGGTGAGCCGCGGCGGCAACTCATTCAAGCGCCGCTGCAGTTGGAGGAGCTCGGCCTTCAGAAGCTGCGGCCGCAGCCGCGCGGCGCCGACCTTCAGCTGTTCCTCGCGCAGGCGCAGGAGCTGCGTCAGGCCGTTGCTCAGCCGCTCGGCACGATCGTCGAGCTTTTGCGCCGCCATGCCGATGAGCGTCGCGGGATCGGGGAGGCCGCGCGCGAGCCCCGAGAGATGCGTGCGCCGCTCGCTCAAGCCGCGCGCCAAGGCATTCGCGAGCCGCACCGATTTCGCCGCGCCCTCGGCGACGAGCTCCAGGCGCACCGGCACCGCCATCTCGGCCGCGGCAGTCGGCGTTGGGGCGCGGCGATCGCTCGCGTAATCGATCAAGGTCGTGTCGGTCTCATGGCCGACGGCGGAGATCAAGGGAATGTGCGAGGCCGCCGTCGCGCGCACCACGATCTCCTCGTTGAAGGCCATCAGATCCTCGAGGCTGCCGCCGCCGCGCGCGACGATGAGAAGATCGGGGCGCGGCACGGCCCCATCGGGCGGCAGCGCGTTGAAGCCCTCGATCGCGGCCGCGACTTGCGCCGCCGCGCCCTCCCCTTGCACCGCGACCGGCCAGACCAGCACGCGGCGCGGGAAGCGATCGCTCAAGCGGTGCAGGATGTCGCGGATGACGGCGCCCGAGGGCGAGGTGACGACGCCGATCACGGCTGGAAGATAGGGCAGCTTCTTCTTCCGCTCGGCGGCGAAGAGGCCTTCGGCTTCGAGCTTCTTCTTGCGCTCTTCGAGGAGCTTCAAAAGCGCACCGATCCCGGCGAGCTCGACGCTTTCGATCACCAGTTGATATTTCGAGCGGCCGGGATAGGTGGTGAGGCGGCCGGCGCAGACCACCTCCATCCCATCCTCGGGCTTCAAGCCCAGCCGCATCATGGTCTGGCGCCAGATCACGGCATCCAGCACCGCCTCGGTGTCCTTGAGGCAGAGATAGCAATGCCCCGAGGAATGGCGCTTCAGCCCCGAGATTTCACCGCGCACGCGCACATAGGAGAAATTCTGCTCGACCGTGCGTTTCAAGAGCGCCGAGATCTCGGCGACGGAGTATTCGGGCAGATTCGAGCGCAGTTCGGCCAGCGGAGCGGTATCGGTCATGGGTCCTTATGATGTGGCGCCGGCGGCGTCGCGTCCAGGGCCCTACGAGCGCTTGGTCGCGGTCCCATTTTTATCGCTGTGAGGAATGAATCGATTGCTCCATATCTCACCTCCGTCGAAACGAAGCAGAAAATCAGAGGATGGCGAGACATCCCGGAACCTCGCCTTGATTTTGCGGTTTCCACCACGATGGCACGATCTGGACCGGCTGAACCTCATCCGCCCGCCGCAGCAAAAGGAACGGCGGCGGATCTTATTCCTCCCCGCCCGACCCTCGCCAAGCTGCGTGCTGCGGCGTCCACTTGCACCGCTTGCCCGCTTTACGCCAATGCGACTCAGACCGTCTTCGGCGAAGGGCCCGATCACGCAAGCTTGATGCTGGTCGGCGAGACCGCGGGCGATCGCGAGGATTTGGAGGGCCGGCCCTTTGTCGGTCCCGCCGGCAAGCTGCTCGATCGCTGCCTCGAGGAGGCGGGGCTCGCGCGCAAGGACGCGTACGTCACCAATGTCGTGAAGCATTTCAAATGGACGCCGCGCGGCAAGCGCCGCATCCATGGCAAGCCCAATGCGATGGAGATTCGCGCCTGCAAGCCGTGGCTCGACGCCGAGATCGCGCTGTTGAAGCCGAAGGTGCTGGTCTGCCTCGGGGCCACGGCGGCGCAAACGCTGCTCGGCGGCAGCTTTCGCGTCACCGAGATGCGCGGACGCTTCGTCCATTCGCCCCTCGCCCCTTACGTCACCGCGACGGTTCATCCCTCTTCCCTGCTGCGCGCCGACGACGCCGATCGCAAGACCGAAATCGTCCGCTTCATCGCCGATCTCCGCGGCGTCGCCAAGGTGCTGGGGAAAGCGGCTTGACGGCCGCCAAGAATAGCGGAATGATGAGAACAAATCACGAACAATCGGAGAGGCTCTTCAGGCTTTCAATGGCCTACCCTTATGCCGCGCTGCAGGTCACGAGCCATTTCAGCTTTCTTCACGGGGCCTCGCACCCGGCCGAGCTGGTGCTCCGGGCCAAGGAGCTGGGGCTGGCGGCGCTCGCCATCACCGATCGCAACACCCTGGCCGGGATCGTGCGCGCGCATATGGCGGCCAAGGAGGCACGCATTCGCCTCGTCATCGGCGCGCGGCTCGATTTTGTGGATGCGGCGAGCGTCCTCGTCTTTCCGACCGATCGCGCCGCCTATGGCCGCCTGGCGCAGCTCCTGACCGACGGCAAGCGCCGCGCGAAAAAGGGCGAATGCCGGCTCGGCTTTGCCGATCTCTTGGCCTATGGCGAAGGCCAGCGCTTTATCGCCCTGCCGCCGGACGCGCCCGATGCGGCTTTCGCGGCGCAAATGGAAACGCTCGCGCAGCGCTTCCCGGGCGCCGTCTATCTCGGCGCAAGCCATCTCTATCGCGGCGATGACGCGCAGCGCCTCGCGCAGCTCGACCGGCTCGCCGCGGCAGTCAAAGCGCCGCTCGTCGCCGTCAACGACGTGCTCTATCACGTGGCCGAGCGCCGCCCCTTGCAGGATGTGCTGACCTGCATCCGCGCGGGCTGCACGATTCGGGAAGCCGGGTTTCGCCTGCACGCCAATGCCGAGCGGCATTTGAAATCGGGCGAGGAAATGGCGCGGCTCTTTCGCGACCGGCCCGATGCGATCGCGCGCAGCCTCGAGCTGGTCGAAGCGTGCCGCTTCTCGCTCGACGAGCTGCGATACGAATATCCGGCCGAGCCGGTGCCGGAAGGGCGCACGCCGCAAGAGGAGCTCGAGCGTCTGACCTGGTTGCACGCACCCGATCGCTATCCGCATGGCGTGCCCGAGAAAACGCGCGCGCAGCTGACAAAAGAACTGGCGCTCATCGCCGAGCTCGACTACGCGCGTTACTTTCTCACCGTCTACGACATCGTGAAATTCGCCAAAGAGAAGAAGATTCTCTGCCAGGGCCGGGGCTCGGCGGCCAATTCCGCCGTCTGTTACGTGCTCGGGATTACGGCCGTCAATCCCGAGGAAGAAAAGATCAATCTTCTCTTCGATCGCTTCATTTCCACCGAGCGCAAAGAGCCTCCCGATATCGATGTCGATTTCGAGCATGAGCGACGCGAAGAGGTCATTCAGCACATCTACGACAAGTATGGCCGCGATCGTGCCGGCATCGTCGCGACGCTCGTCACCTATCGCCCGCGCAGCGCGATCCGCGACGTCGGCAAGGCGATGGGGCTCTCGGCGGATATGATCAGCGTTCTCTCCGGCACTTTATGGGGCTGGGGGCGCGAAGGGATTCGCGAGGATTACATTCGCGAGGCGGGGCTCGATCCTGACGATCCCAATCTCCAGCGCGTGCTTGGCTTGGCGCGAGATCTCATCGGCTTTCCGCGCCACTTATCGCAGCATACGGGCGGCTTCGTCATCACCCGCGGGAAATTATCGGAAGTCGTGCCGATCGAGAATGCGGCGATGGAGGGACGCACCGTCATCGAATGGGACAAGGACGATCTCGACGAGCTCCAAATGCTGAAGATCGACGTGTTGGCGCTCGGGATGCTGACATGCCTGCGCAAAGGCCTCGCTTTGCTGAAGGAGCATTACGGCATCGCTCATGAGCTTTATGATATCCCGGCGAAGGACAAGAAGGTTTACGACATGTTGTGCCGCGCCGATTCTGTGGGCGTGTTCCAGGTCGAAAGCCGTGCGCAGATGACGATGCTGCCGCGCCTCAAGCCGCAATGCTTTTATGATCTCGTCGTCGAGGTGGCGATCGTCCGGCCCGGCCCGATCCAGGGCGATATGGTGCATCCCTATCTGCGCCGCCGCAACGGCGAGGAAAAACCCGAGCTACCCAGCGATGAACTGCGCGAGGTCTTGGAACGCACCTATGGCGTGCCGCTCTTCCAGGAGCAGGCGATGCGCATTGCCATCGTCGCCGCGGGTTTCAGCTCGGTCGAGGCCAACCAGCTTCGCCGCGCCATGGCGACTTTCCGTCATGTCGGCACGATCGGCGCGCTCGAGACGCGCTTCATCGAGGGCATGGTCAAGAATGGCTATGCGCGCGACTTCGCCGTGCGCTGCTTCAACCAGATCAAAGGTTTCGGCGATTACGGCTTTCCCGAAAGCCATGCCGCGAGCTTCGCGCTCCTCGTCTATGCCTCGGCCTGGCTCAAATGCCATTACCCGGCGGTCTTCGCCTGCGCCATCCTCAACAGCCAGCCGATGGGCTTCTACGCGCCGGCCCAACTCATCCGCGATGCGAAGGAGCATGGCGTCGAGGTGCGACCGGTGGATGTCAGCCACAGTTTCTGGGATCACACGCTCGAGCCTGACGGCAAAGGCGGCTTCGCGCTGCGCCTCGGCTTTCGCAAGATCAAAGGCTTTCGCCAAGCGGATGCCGAGAAACTGGTCGAAGCGCGCGCGAAGGGCGATGTCGCGACCATGCGCCACCTCTGGCTCCGCGCCGGGCTTAAGCGCCAAGCCCTCAAGACGCTTGCCGACGGCGATGGCTGGAACTCATTGGGCCTCAACCGGCGCGAAGCACTCTGGACGGCAACGGGATTGGCGGAAAAGCCGCCGCCGCTCTTTGCCGCAGCCGCCGCGCGAGATGGGGGCCGCGACGAGGTCGTGCCGGCGCTGCCCTCTATGTCATTGGCCGAGGCGGTGGCGGCCGATTACAAGCATCTGGCGCTCTCGCTCAAGGCCCATCCGCTCGCGCTACAGCGCACGGCCTTCGCCGCCGAAGGCTTCATGCCCAACCAGCATCTCGCGACGCTCAAGGATGGGAGCAAGGCCAAGGTTGCCGGCATCGTGCTCGTGCGCCAGCAACCGGAAACGGCTCACGGCGTCATCTTCATGACGATCGAGGACGAAACCGGCATCGCCAATGTCGTGCTGTGGCCGCCGGTCTTCCAGCGCTTCCACCGGATCGCGGTCACGAGCCGCATCCTCGGCGTCACCGGCCGCGTGCAGCGCGACGAGAGCGGCTTCGTCATCCATCTGATCGCCGATCGCCTCGTCGATCTCTCGCACCGCTTGCCCGAGCTGGTGGAGCCGCCGATCCCGCGCGAAATGCCCGAGCCCGACCACCCGCGCGGCGGCGGCCGGC
>CAYMNX010000781.1:0-12097 GCA_964391905.1 uncultured Rhizobiaceae bacterium | reverse complement strand
GGAAGACGGCGGCGCCGCCGCCCTTCGCGCGGCGCTTTCTCAAGGACATGCGACGCTCATTCGCGCGCCCGACGCGCTGCGCGCCGCCGTTTCGCCGTTCCAACCCTTGGCGCCGGCCGTTGCGGCATTGACGGCGCGGGTCAAGGAGAGCTTCGATCCGAAGCACATCCTCAATCGCGGCCGTATGTATCCCGAGCTCTGAATCGCGATGCAGACCAGCTTCACCCTCGCGCAGCTCGCCGATTCCGATACGAAGGAAGCGGATAAGATTCTCCGTACCTGCGTCCATTGCGGCTTCTGCAACGCGACCTGCCCGACTTATGCATTGCTCGGCGATGAGCTCGACGGGCCGCGCGGCCGCATCTACCTCATCAAGGACATGCTCGAGCATGATCGCATGCCGACCGAGCGCGTCGTGCGTCACATCGATCGCTGCCTTTCCTGCCTTGCTTGCATGACGACCTGCCCGTCGGGCGTCAACTACATGCATCTCGTTGACCAGGCGCGTCACCGCATCGAGGCGCGTTACCGCCGCCCCTTTGCCGAGCGTCGCCTGCGCGACTTCCTGGCGCTGGTCTTGCCGCGGCCGCGCCTCTTTCGCCTCGCGCTTGGCGCGGCGCGGCTTGCGCATCCGTTGCGCTCGCTGCTGCCCGGTCGCCTCAAAACCATTCTCGACATGGCGCCCTCGCGCGTCCCCGCCGCATCGCCGCTCTATCGGCCGCAGGTATTTCCGGCGCAAGGGCCGCGCCGGAAGCGCGTCGCCTTCCTGCCCGTCTGCGCGCAGCAAGTGCTGGCGCCGCAGATCGACGAGGCGACGGTGCGGCTGTTGCGGCGCCTCGGCTGCGAGGTGGTGATCGCCGAAGGAACGGGATGCTGCGGCTCGCTCACCCATCACATGGGGCGCGATTCGCGCGCCATGATGAAGGCCGATATCGATGCCTGGACGCGCGCCATCGACGAAGGCGGGCTCGACGCGATCGTCATCAACGTCTCGGGCTGCGGCGTCACCGTCAAAGAGTATGGCTACGCCTTTCGCGACGACCCCGCTTACGCGGCGAAAGCGGCGCGCATCTCGTCGCTCGCGCGCGATGTCTCCGAGTTTCTCGCCGAGCTCGGCCTTGGCGAGAAACTCGCATCGACGGGGCAGCGTGTCGCCTACCATGCCGCCTGCTCGCTGCAGCATGGACAGCGCATTCTCACGCAACCCAAGGCGCTGCTGGCGGAGGCCGGCTTCACCGTTCTCGACATTCCCGAAGGGCATCTCTGCTGCGGCTCGGCCGGCACTTACAACATGCTGCAGCCGGCACTGTCGCAGGCCTTGCTCGCGCGCAAGGTCGCGAATATCGCGAGCGTCGCGCCCGATCTCATCGCCACCGGCAATATCGGCTGCATCAACCAGATCGCCGCCGGCACCGATCTGCCGGTGCTGCATGTGGTCGAGCTCTTCGATTGGGCGACGGGCGGGCCGCGGCCGGCGGCAATCGGCGCCGGCGGCAAAAATGTTGAATCACCCGCGGCGCTGCACTCAGCGCGCGCGCCGCGCATGCCAGCGCGGCAGCAAGATCGATAAGGCGAGCGCCGCGGCACCGACCGCGACCGGCGCGAGCCAGCTCTTACCGCCCGAGACCATGCGCTCGCCCGCGGCGCCGAAGCTGACATAGGCGATGGTCATCGGCAGCTGTCCCAAAAGCGAGCCGAGCGCGTAATCGCGAAGCGAGAGGCGCGTCAGGCCGAGCGCGTAATTGGTGAGGCTGTGCGGGAGGATCGGAATGAGGCGCAGCATGGTCACGGCGCGCCAGCCGCCGTCCTCGGCGCGCAGGAGGATCGGCCCGAGCCGCGGGATGCTTTCCAAATCGATGAGGCCGCCATTGATGTAGCGGGCGATGAGAAAGCCGGCGATGGCACCGGCGACGCTGCCGAGCGCCGCCCAGACGAGCCCCCACCAGAGCCCGAAGACGAGCCCTGCGACGAGGCCCAGCAAGGTGCGCGGAATGAAGAGAAGGCTCGCGACGATATGCGCCGCGAGAAAGACGAGCGGCGCCGCCGGATAGCGCGCGATCGTCGCGGTCAGGAGCGATGGATCGAACGCGTCGCGATGGAGCCAGGCGGCGACCGCGCCGCCGGCCAGCAGCAACAGCAGAAGCGCGCGGCCGGCGGTCTTGAGCCATGCCAGCGGCGCTTGGCGACCATTGTAGGAAAGCGTCACGAGCCCGCGACCATCGCGTTGCGGCGCTGCGGCGCGGCCTCCGCCGCTTCCTCGGGCAAGAGCATCGGGTTCTTGGCGCGGCGCTGCAGCCACATCACGCCGAAGAGATCGACGATCCCGACCCAGAGCCGATCGAAGAGACCGTAATTGGAGACGCCGCGCTGGCGCGGGCGGTGATTGACCGCGATCGAGCGCACGACGCCGCCTTGCCGCAGCACGAGCGCCGGCAGAAAGCGGTGATTGTGATCGAAGAAGGGCAGGGCAAGATAAAGCTCGCGGCGCATGAGCTTGAGGCCGCAGCCGGTATCGGGCGTATGATCGCCGAGCATGCGCCCGCGCACCGCATTGGCGATGCGCGAGGAGAGGCGCTTGACGACCGTGTCGCGCCGCTTGCGCCGGAAGCCCGCAATCAGCAGCTTTTCGTCGCTGCGCGCGGCGCGCGCCATCTCCCAGAGCCGCGGCAGATCGGCGGGATCGTTCTGGCCGTCGGCGTCGAGCGTCGCGATCCAGCTGCCGCGCGCCGCGACGACGCCGCTGCGAATGGCGGCGCTCTGGCCATAGCTTTGCGCGTGACGAACGAGCCTCAGCGGCGCGCCATCGGGCATCAGCGCGCGAATCGCGTCGGCCGTGCCATCGCTGCTGCCGTCATCGACATAGATGATCTCGTAATCGGCCGCGCCGTCGAGCGCGGCGCGGATTTCCGCGACCAGCGGCGCGATATTGGGCGCCTCGTTGCGCGCGGGAATGACGATCGAGAGATCCATGAATGACACCAACCCTGTCGCGGTGCGGTTTAGCACACTTCGCGGGCGCGACCAAATTTGCTAGAGTCGCAGCAACGCCCGCGCGACAACGAAGCGCGGCTCGCAAAGGGAGGAATGCTCGATGTTCCTGCGCAATTGCTGGTATGTCGCGGCCTATGACGTCGAGCTCGGCCAGCGGCCGATGGCGCGCACCGTCCTCGGCGAGCCGATCCTGCTCTATCGCCGCGAAAGCGGCGCGGCCGCGGCGCTCGAGGACCGCTGCTGCCATCGCAACCTGCCGCTCTCGATGGGAAAGCGCGAGGGCGACGCCATTCGCTGCGGCTATCACGGCTTGAAGTTCGATGCCGCCGGCAACTGCATCGAGATTCCGGGGCAGAAGGAAATTCCGCCCGGCACCAAGGTCAAGAGCTATCCGGTCATCGAGAGATGGAATTTCGTCTGGATCTGGATGGGCGATCCGGAACGGCGCGACGACAGCCTCTTGCCGAGCTGGCAATGCCTCGAGGATCGGCGGCTGACGCGAACCATGAGCGCCGATGGCAAGCCCCTGCCGATGAAATGCTATTGGGAGCTCAACAACGACAACCTGCTCGATCTGATGCATGTCGTCTATGTCCATGCCGACACGCTCGGCGGCGTCGGCCTCGATCGCTTTCCGATCACGACCGAGCGCTTTCCGCGCAGCGTGCGGATGCTGCGCTGGAGCGCCGATGTCACGCCGCCGCCCTTGCTGGCGCAGCTCGCCAAATACAACTCGCCGCGCTGCGATCGCTGGCAAGCGACGGTGTGCGAGATCCCGAGCCATTGCACCATCGATGCCGGCTTCGGGCCGCCCGGCGAAATCGGCCGCGACGGCGATTGGGACCGCGGCGTGCGGCTGCGCGTCCTCATCACCGCGACGCCCGAGACGCCGACCTCGTCCTTCATGTTCTATCAGCATTGCCGCAACTTCGCGACGGGCGACGCGGTGAGCGATAATTTTACGCAGACCATCCGCAAGGTCTTCCTCGACGATGTCGCGGTGATGGAAGGTCAGCAGCGTATCAATTCGGCGCTGCCCGATGCGCCGACGGTCGAGATTCGCGCCGATGTTCCGGTCGTCGCGATGCGCCGCCTCGTCCGGCAATTCGCGGAGAGAGAGCGCGCCGCTCATGAGGCGGCGTAGCGACGCGCTGGAACGGCCGCGTCGGCGATAGGCAGATCTGTTCCGAAACAGTCGTCATCGACCGATGAAGCTCGTTTTCATTTACGGTCCCGTTGCCTCGGGCAAGCTTACCGTCGCGAGAGAGCTGGCGGCAGCCCCGCATCGCCCGGCGGAGCGAATCGACATCACTGAAGTCTCCGCGCGCGACATCGACGCCCTGCGTCGATAGCTTTCCGACCTGCTCTTCGCCACGGCACATGGCGCGGAAAGGCACGCCATCTTCACGCAGCAGGCGGAGGGAGCTCTTGACCGATGGTTCCGGTGACACCGGTGACAAGAATCATGATGGCCTTAGTCCGTTTCGAAAAGATCGAGGACGACTTTGCCGCGCACACGGCGTTCAAGCAGGGCGTCCGCGGCATACGCCGCCCGTTGCCAGTTGCCGCGCCAGCCGATCTGCGGATCGAGTGCCCCCTGCGCCATCAGGTCCAGAAGGATTGAGAGGTCGGCGCCATAGCCGCCGTGACCGACCGTGAAGACCGCGATGTGGCGATCGCCGCCGCGCCCGCGTTCCTGCTCGAAATCGATGATGGTCGGCTCGAGTGACGCATTGCCGATGCTGACCAGCATTCCGCCGGGAGCAACCAGCTCGAAGGATTGCGCCAATACCGGGCCGCCGACATTGTCGAGAACACCGTGGACCGGCGCCTGCACGGCAGCGAAGTTGGCGACCACCTCATGCGCCCCAAGCCTGCGCAGGGTTTCCTCCTGGTCTTTGCGGCGCACGCTGGCGACGACGTGAGCGCCAGCGCGGCGCGCCAGTTGCACCGCAAAGCCTCCAACACCGCCGGACGCACCGGTGATCAGCACCCGCCGTCCGACAACCGACCCGAGCAAGCGAAGCGCCCGAAGCGCCGTGACGCCTGCCGCCGGCAGAGTGCTTGCCGCGGCGAAGTCAACGCCGTCAGGCAAAGGTGCAAGCTCGCTGGTTTCCACGGCGCGAAGTTCGGCCCAAGCGCCGTTCCAGCCGGATGTTGCGACGCGCGTGCCCGCTGCCGGTCCGGAACCATCGGCCGCCGCGCGAACGACGACGCCTGCAGCGTCCCATCCGGGCACGTCTCCCGGCTTGTGCATATGCTCCAGAAAGGCGAGTTCGCCGAAGTTGAGCGAAACGGCATGCACTTCGACGAGCGCTTGCGTAACGGTGGGCTGCGGCTCGGCGACCTCACCGAGGCGCAATCCGCGATGGGAATTCGAGTCAAAGATCAGAGCTTTCATTGTCATAGGCAGCCTTGCTGTTCTCAGTCACGGCTCCTTACTTGCATTCGACATTGATCAGCACAATATCGCTATTATGGATCTAACTATCCAATTGAGCTGCATAATGTACGACCTCAATGCCATCGCAACCTTCGTCGCGGTCGTGCGTTCGGGCCATTTCGCTGCAGCGGCGCGGTCGCTGGGGCTTCCCAAATCCACCGTCAGCCAGCGCGTCGCCCGGCTGGAGGCAAATCTGGGCGTTCGCCTGCTCGAACGCACCACTCGATCTCTGCGCCCGACCCACGCCGGCGCAGCCTATTATGAACGTGGCTCCCGAATTCTTGCGGAGGTCGAAGAGGCCAACGCCGCCGTTAAGGATCTTGGGACGCATCCGCGCGGGACGCTGCGAGTTGTGACACCCCATATCCTGGGGCAGTCATTCGTCGCGCCCGTTGCGGCAGCTTTTTGCCGACGCTATCCGGAAATCGAGATCGAAGTGGTGGCCGCGGACCGGCGGGTGAACCTGCTCGAAGAAGGCTTCGACTTGGCGATTGTGGTAGGCGCAAGCGAAGCCGGGTCGACGATGATCTCGCGTGTCATAAGCAGGGGCCAAACTTGGTGCTGTGCCGCCCCGTCCTATTTGAGCGGCCGCGACACGCCGTCCGTTCCCCAACAGCTACCCGATCATGACTGCATCATCCGGCAGGCCGCCGCCGACGATTATGTGCACGGCACGATATGGACTTTCGAGCGCAACAATGACGTCCGACGCATCGAGGTTCGTGGCAGGCTTTTCCTGAATTCGATCGCCATGGCCCATGCTGCTGCACTCGACGGTGCGGGAATTGCGGCCATCCCGAGCTTCCTTTGTGCCGAGGATGTACAGAACGGACGCCTGACTCGTCTCTTCCCAGAGTGGACCGTCGACCGAAAAGACATTCGGATCATCTATCCGAGCCGCCGCCACCTCTCGGCGCGAGTCAGATTATTCATTGACGCGCTGGTCGCGACAGCAAATGGCGATGAGCGATTTTGTGCGGTGTAAAATCTTTCGGGCGCCTAGCGAGAAGAGGTGCCTGCGGGTGCGGCACATGATAGGCCCCGAGGGACTCCGCTGGGACCTATCGCGAGAGGAGACGGAGCGCTCGAGATGATGCGGCAGGTTGTTGAGGACGGGTAGACGCCGCAGGCCGTCCGTGAGGCCGCCCGCGACGGTCGATTTTGCGCGTGAGGCAGAGGGATGGCGCGCCGCCGCGGCGCCTATCACGAGGCAAGTGCAAAATTTCGAGTGGGCCATGGTTGCCGCCGCTTCGATGAAGGCCGTGATCGCCGCGACCCGCTTCGGCTTTGCGCCGCGCGCGGGCGAGCTTGCCGTGATCGCGCGCGACCCCGAGGGCTGGGTCCTGCGCCAACTCGATCGGCCTTGCGCGCCGCTCGGCGGCGACCTTCCGGCTTCGGCGCCGATGGTGGCGGCGATGCTCGAAGCGCGCCAGGACAAGAGCGAGGAGGGGAGGAGGCAGCTCAATCAACGGCTGCGTGCGATCTATCTCGCCGAGCTCGCGGCACGCGTCAACGCCGCGGCAACGAGCGATGCGCCGCTCCTCGAGCGGCTGACGCGGTTCTGGAGCAACCATTTCACCGTCTCCTGCATCCGTCCGATCATCCGCGGCTTTGCCGGCGCCTTCGAGCGCGAGGCGATCCGTCCCCATGTGACCGGGCGCTTTTCCGACATGCTCCTGGCGGCGGAGCGCCATCCCGCGATGCTCTTCTATCTCGATCAGGTGCTCTCGATCGGGCCCAATTCGCCCGTGGGCCAGCGTCGCAACAAGGGGCTCAACGAGAATCTCGGCCGCGAGATGCTGGAGCTCCACACGCTTGGCGTCGATGGCGGCTACAGCCAGGCCGATGTCGAGGCGCTGGCGCGGATTCTCACCGGCTGGTCGATCGCGCGGCTCAAGGATCCCGATCCCGGCAATTTTCATTTCTATCCGCGGATTCACGAGCCGGGGCCGAAAGTGCTGCTCGGCAAGACCTATCCGGAGAACGGCTATGCCGAGGGCGCGGCGGCGCTGCGCGATCTCGCGGTCCATCCTGCAACCGCGCGGCACATCGCAACGAAGCTCGCGCGCCATTTCATCGCCGATGATCCGCCACCCGATGCGGTGCGCCGCATCGCCGCCGTGTTCCGCGACACCGGCGGCGATCTGAAGCGCGTCACGGCCGCCGTGGTGCGCGAGGAGGCGGCGTGGCAAACGCCTTTCGCCAAAGTTCGCACGCCCGAGGAATTGCTGGTGTCGGCATGCCGCGTCACCGGATTCGTGCCGCAGCCCGAGATGCTCGCGAACAGCCTGCGCATGCTCGATCAGCTCACTTATTTCGCGCCCTCGCCCGCGGGCTGGCCCGATCGCGCGAGCGATTGGGTCGGACCCGAATCGACGCTCCACCGCGCCGAATGGTGTCAGCTCTTCGCGACGCGCATTCCCGACCCGCCCGATCCGGCGGCGCTGAGCGACGCGATCTTCGCCGAGCTCTTGCCCGAAGAGACGGGAGAGACGATCCGCCGCGCCGCCTCGCGCCGCGAAGGTCTCGCCTTGCTCTTGGCCGCGCCCCAATTCCAGCGACGGTGATTGCGATGACGACACGCCGTGACTTTCTTGCGCTGACCGCCGGCGCCTTCGCCATCGCGGGTTTGCCTCATGCGGTCTTCGCCGCGATGCCGGGCGAGCGGCGGCTTGTTGTCGTGCTGCTGCGCGGCGCGCTCGACGGGCTTGCCGCCGTGCCGCCCTTGGGCGATGCGCATTACGTAGAGCGGCGCGGCGCGCTCGCGCTTCACGCCGATGCTTGCGTTCCGCTCGAGCACGGCTTCGCCCTCAATCCCGGTCTCAAAGCCTTGGCGCCTTATTACCGCCAGGGCGAGCTCCTGATCGTGCCGGCTTCCGGCAATGGCTATGCGACGCGCTCGCATTTCGACGCGCAGGATCTGATGGAATGCGGGCTCTCGGCGAAGACGCGCGAGACCGATGGCTGGCTCAACCGCGCGCTCTCGCTGCTTCAGAAGGGCGACAAGCGTCTCGGGCTTGCCGTCGGCGGCGCGGTGCCCCTGTTGCTGCGCGGCCCCGTTCCGGTCGCGAGCTGGGAACCAAGCAATTTCCGTCCCGGCAATGCCGATTTCCTCGCGTCGCTCGATCAGCTCTATGCGCAGGATCCGCTCTTCGGCCCGGCGCTGAAGCTCGGTCTCAAGACGCAAAATTTCTCGAACGAGGTCTTGGGCGGCGACCAACCCAAAGGGCCGGGCGGCTTCGGCCCCAAGGCCTTCGCGCCGCTCGCCGCGGCCGCGGGCAAATTGCTCGCCGCCGCCGAGGGCCCGCGCGTCGCGGCGCTCGACATGTATGGCTGGGACACGCATGTCAACCAGGGCGCCGAGAACGGCCGGCTCTATGAGAATCTCGCCGGGCTCGCCGCGGGCCTCGATGCGATGGCGCAGGCGCTCGGCGATGCGTGGAAGAAGACCGCGATCATCGCCGTCACCGAATTCGGCCGCACCGTCGCGATCAACGGCACCAACGGCACCGATCATGGCACCGCCTCGGTTATGTTCGTCATGGGCGGCGCGGTGAAGGGCGGGCGCATTTACGGCGATTGGCCGGGCCTTGCGCTTCTCGCCGATGATCGCGACCTCCGCGTCTCGATCGATTCACGCAGCGTCATCAAAGGCGTGCTGCGCGATCATCTCGGCATCGACGCCGCGAGCCTCGCGAGCAAGGTCTTCCCCGATGCGTCGGGCGTGAAGCCGGCGGACGGGATCATCCGCGCGTAGCCGAACACGCCGGCGGCCTAGAGATCCAATTCGACATCGGCGATCGGCGTCGAGCAGCAAATGAGAGCGATGCCGTCGGCGGGCGGGTCCAGCGGCTCAGGCGAATAGCGCAGCCGACCGTCGATGAGGCCGCTCTCGCAATTGTGGCATACGCCCGTGCGGCATGACCATCGCACGGGGACCGAGCACGCCTCGGCGAGCTCGAGAAGGCTCTTGTAACGCGCATCCCAATGAACGCCGATCCCGCTTTTCGCAAAGGTGACGAGCGGCCCCGTGCCTTGCGGCCCGCTCGGCACATGTGGCGCCTGGCTCCCGGCGCTGATGACGCCGGGCGTCAACGGCGCGGCGGGCCCGAAAACCTCGGTGCGCACTCGCGATTTCTCGATTCCCCAGGCGTTGAGGCTTGTCTCGATGTCCGCGAGATAGCGCGGCGGCCCGCACAGGTAGAAATCCGCATCTGGCGGGACGCCGAGTTGCTGAAGGACCTGCACGGTCAAGTGCCCCTCGAGATCGTAATCGCGGCCGAGACGGTCGGCGGCGGCAGGCCGACTGTAGATGATGCAGAGATGGCCGCGGCGAAGCGACGTGATCAGGCCGCGGGCTTGGCGCGCAAAGGCATGATGGGCGCCATCGCGCGCCGAATGGATCCACCAGACGTCGCGCGGTGATGCCGCGTCGCTCGCGGCGGCTGCCAGCAGCATGCCGAGCAGCGGCGTCACGCCGACGCCGGCGCTGAGCAGGACGATCGCCCCCGTGCCGGGCGTCAGCGTGAACGATCCGCGCGGCGCGCTGACGTCCAGAAGATCGCCGAGCTTGACGTGCTCGTCGAGGAATGCACTGCCAGCGCCGCCCTCATTCTTGACGCCGATGCGATAGGTCCCGGCATGTGGCGGGCCGCAGAGCGAGTAGTTGCGCATGACCGGCGGCTGGTCGGCGCGCGGACGCAGCCGAAGGACGACGTATTGCCCGGGAAGCGCATCGGGTAGGCGCGCGCCATCGGCGGCGGCGAGCTCGAACGATCGCACGTCCGCGCTTTCCTGCGTTGCGGCAATTACCTTCAAGGGCCGGAACCCGCGCCACGCGACGGCGACCGCCGGCATCGGCGATAATCCGGCATTGCCCGTTCTGTCGCCGTTCTTCGTCGCATCGAGCAATGCTTTCATCGAGCCCTGCCAGCCCGCGCTCAATGCCGGAATTCGCAACGCGCGTTGAAGCGCTTCGACCGGGTGCGCGGCGGTGTAGAGGAGGGCGTCGATCTCGGCGATGGTCATGCGCTCGGGCCCGTCCGCGATCTTTTCGATCATGTCGCCGGCGCCGATGTCTCCCTCCGCGATGACGCGAAAGTAGAAGCCGGGCCGGTGATGAGACACCAGCAGCGCCGGCATCTCGGGACAATTGAGCCGGATGCCGACCCGGTAGCAGGTGACGCGCGGCTGCGTGACTTCGACGATGGCGCTGCCGATTCGGAACCGATCGCCGATGCAGACCTCGCTATCGGCCAAGCCATCGACGGTGAGATTCTCGCCGAACATGCCCCAGGTAAAATCCGATCGCCCGAGGACGCTTTCCCAATGACGATAGGAGTCGAGCTGATAGACCATGATGGCGCGCTGCTCGCCGCCATGACCCTGAAGATCGGCCTGTCCGTCGCCGGCAAGGTTCAGCCGCCCGGCGAAGACCCGCCCGGTGACGGGATACTTCCAGATCGCGGTTCGCACGGTTTTTCCCTGCCACTCGACCTCGCGCGGCAATCCGACATTGACGGAGACGACGACGGCCATCCGCAAGTCCTCCTGTCTAGTGTCGCCCCTTGTGACGAGCGATCAGCTGATCGGCGACGTCATCCAAATCGTCGCCGACGATCTGTGGCTGAGGACCCACGCCCAAAACGTCATTGCCCTCGCGCTTGATCAAGGCCGCTTCCCAGCCGGCCGCGACGGCGCCGAGCGTATCCCAGGTATGGCAGGCGACAAGGCAGAGCTGAGATGGCGCGACACCGAGTTCCTTCTGAGCATAGGCATAAGCGTGCGGCGACGGCTTGTGATGCTTGACGCCGTCCGCGCTGAACCGCCGTTCGAAGAAATCGGCGATCCCGCCATGCTCGAGCTGCCGCGTTTGCACCTCCAGCAAATTGTCCGTCAAGGTGAAGAGGCGAAACCCCGCATCGCGGAGTTTTTTGAGCGCTCCCGGCACCTCCGGATAGGGCGGCATGGTCGAGAATTTTTCCACCAGCTCCTTCTTATCGGCGTCCTCGATCTTGATGCCGCTCGCGTCAGCGAGCATCGTCATCACCGCCGCGCCGATATCCGTGAAGGGCACGTAACGACCGGCGACCGTCAGCGCTGCCGAATAGAGAATGAGATTGGCGAACCAAAGCCGCATCGCGCCCTTGTCGCGAAAGATGCGCGCGAAGGTCGGCTCCATAGTGCTGAGATCGAGCAGCGTCTCATTGACGTCGAAGACGACGAGGGGAAGAGCGGCCATATCGTTATTCCTTGTGACGGGCGATCAGCTGATCGGCGACGTCATCCAAATCGTCGCCGACGATCTGTGGCTGAGGGCCCACGCCCAAAACGTCATTGCCCTCGCGCTTGATCAAGGCCGCTTCCCAGCCGGCCGCGACGGCGCCCAGCGTGTCCCAGGTATGGCAAGCAATAAGACAGAGCTGAGATGGCACGGCGCCGAGTTCCCTTTGAACATAGGCATAGACTTGCGGCGCAGGTTTGTGTTGCTTCACGGCGTCGACGCTGAATCGTCGCTCAAAGAGATCGGCGATCCCGCCATGTGCGAGCTGCCGGGCTTGCACATCGGGCAAATTGTTCGTCAAGGTGAAGAGACGAAACCCCGCATCGCGGAGTTTTTTGAGAGCGCTCGGCACTTCGGGATAAGGCGGCATGGTCGAGAAT
>CAYMNX010000780.1:0-2813 GCA_964391905.1 uncultured Rhizobiaceae bacterium | reverse complement strand
CTCATCGCCAATCGCGGCGAGATCGCGGTGCGCATCATCAAAACTGCGAAGCGCATGGGCATCGCGACGGTCGCGGTCTACAGCGAGGCCGATGCCGACGCGCTGCATGTGCGCGAGGCGGATGAGGAGATCGCGATCGGGCCGCCGCCGTCGGCCGAGAGCTATCTGCGCATCGACCGCATCCTTGCGGCTTGCCGCGAAAGCGGCGCCGAGGCGGTGCATCCGGGCTACGGCTTCCTCTCGGAGAATCCCGATTTCGCGACCGCGCTCGAAGCCGCCGGCATCGTCTTCATCGGTCCGCCGCCGCAAGCGATCGCGGCAATGGGCGACAAGATCGCGGCCAAGAAGATCGCCGCCGCCGCCGGCGTCGCCACCGTGCCGGGCCATCTCGGCGCGGTTCCCGATGCCGCAGCAGCGGCGGCCATCGCAGCCGAGATCGGCTATCCGGTGATGATCAAGGCCGCGGCCGGCGGTGGCGGCAAGGGCATGCGGATTGCGGCCGACGACGCGCAGCTGCGCGAGGGCTTTCGCCTCGCCGCAAGCGAAGCGCGCTCCGCCTTCGGTGATGATCGCGTGTTCATCGAAAAATATATCGAGGAACCGCGGCACATCGAGGTGCAAGTCCTCGCCGATGCGCATGGCCATGTGATTCATCTCGGCGAGCGCGAATGCTCGATCCAGCGCCGCCATCAAAAGGTGATCGAGGAAGCGCCGAGCCCTTTTCTCGATGCGGCGACGCGCGACGCGATGGGCGCGCAAGCCGTGGCGCTGGCAAAGGCCGCGGGCTATCGCTCGGCTGGCACGGTCGAGTTCGTCGTCGATCGCGCAAAAAATTTCTATTTTCTCGAGATGAACACGCGGCTGCAGGTCGAGCATCCGGTAACGGAGCTCGTCACCGGCCTCGACCTCGTCGAGCTGATGATCCGCATCGCGGCCGGCGAGAAGCTCGGTCTCGCGCAGAAGAACATCCGCATGACGGGCTCGGCGATCGAGGCGCGTCTTTATGCCGAGGATCCGCGGCGCAATTTCCTGCCTTCGATCGGCCGCATCACGCGCTATATCCCGCCGGCGCTCGATGGGATTCGCGTCGATAGCGGCGTCTATGAAGGCGCCGAAATCTCGATCTTCTACGATCCGATGATCGCGAAGCTGATCGCCCATGGCGCGACGCGCTCCATCGCGACCGCCCGCCTCGCCGAAGCGCTCGACGCGTTCGTCATTCGCGGACCCTTGCACAATATCGGCTTCCTCGCTGCGACGATCGCGCGCGAGCGCTTCCGCCGCGGCGCGCTCTCGACCCATTTCATCGCCGAGGAATTTCCCGAGGGGTTTGCGGGAAGCGCATTCGAGAGCAATGATGCGGCCATCGCGGTTGCGAGCGCGGCGCAGCTCATCCTAGCGGAACGCGACGCGGCGATCGCCGGCGCGGCCGTGCCGACCGCGTTCGTGGCGCTGTTGGGAGATGAGCGCCCGCCACTCGTGCTTGGACGCCGTAATGAAATCATCACGATTGGCGTCTATACCGCGACCCGGGAGGTGACGACGTCCTGGCAGCCTGGCGATCCGCTTTTCCGTGCCACGATCGATGGCGCTCCGGTGATCTTCCAGATCGAGCGCCATGGCATCGGTTGGCTCGTAAGTTGTGGCGGTTCTGTGGCCGAGATCAAAATCCTGCCGCCTCTCGCTGCCGAAGCGCTCGCCCGCATGCCGAAAAAGGAAAAGCCCGACTTGTCGCGGCATCTGCTATCGCCTATGCCGGGGCTGCTAGTATCGCTTGCGGTCCGCGAAGGGCAGGAAGTCAGAGAAGGCGAAGAGCTTGCCGTGGTCGAAGCGATGAAGATGGAGAATGTCCTGCGCGCCGAACGCGACGGCATTGTGAAGACGCTGCGCGCCAAGCCGGGCGACAGCTTGACGGTCGATCAAGTGATTCTCGAATTCGCATGACCGTCGCATCGCGCCTCTCGATCACCGGCCGCGTCCAAGGCGTCGGGTTTCGCGTCTTCGTCTCGCGGCGGGCGCAACGCCATGGCCTGCGCGGTTGGGTCCGGAATCGCAGCGATGGCAGCGTCGAGGCTCTCTTGATCGGCGATAGCGACGCGGTCGCCTCGGTTATCGAGGATTGCCGCCGCGGTCCCGCCGCGGCGCGCGTCGACCGCGTCGAGGAGTTTCCGGCCCAGGACGATGGCACGCCCGATTTCCGCGAACGAGCGACGGTCTGACGCGGCATGCGGTCGACGCAGCTCCGCCTCCTGGCCAGCCGCCGCCTCTTGGGTCTTTTCATTGCGCAGTTTTGCGGCGCGCTCAACGACAACCTCTTGAAGAACGCGCTCGTGATCGAGGTCGCCTATCGCGACAGCACCTCCTCGATCGATCTTGAAATCCTCGTCACGATCGCAACGGCTTTGTTCATCCTGCCTTACTTCATCTTCTCGGCAACTGCCGGCCAGCTCGCCGACAAATACGAGAAGACGCGCCTCATCCGCGCGCTGAAGCTCTGGGAAATCGTGATCATGGTCCTGGCCGCGATCGGCTTCGCGGTCGGCGGCATCGGCTTCGGCCTCACCGTTCTCTTTCTCCTCGGCGTACAGGCGACCTTCTTCGGCCCGGTCAAATACGGAATCCTGCCCGAGCTTCTGCCGCGGGAAGACCTTTTGAGCGGCAACGCCGTCATCGAGGCGGGGACCTTTCTCGCCATTCTCATCGGCACGATCGCCGGCGGGCTGCTGATCATGGTGCCGAACGGACCGGCGGTCGTCTCGGCCGCCTTGCTGTTATTCTCGATCGGCGGCTGGATCGCGAGCCTCTGCATCCCG
>CAYMNX010000779.1:0-4542 GCA_964391905.1 uncultured Rhizobiaceae bacterium | reverse complement strand
TGCCCGGCCCGACGATCATACCGATCAGCGAGGCCCAAACGATCCACCACCGGTTTTGAAGGACACCCCGGCTTTCGACAATGCCCGTGCTTACCATCGCGTTTCCCCTGTTCCTGTTCTTTGACGTGGCGGCGCCGATCGGCGTCGCTTCTGTTTTGACTCTGACGTTTCGACTAGACGACGACCCGCATCGGCCACTCGTTGGGCTTTGTTTGATTGGCCGCGGCGATCTCGGCCGCACGCGATCCCCACATGCAGGCAGTATAGGAATCGAGCGAGAATTGGCGCGGGCGGTAGCTCGCCTCTTCCTCGGGCATGATGTGTTTCACGCCGCAGGAATATTCATAGGTCATTTTGTCGGGACCTTCGAAGTAGACCATGACCGCAGTCGAGATCGGATGGCGTCCCGGCCCATGCACGATCCGGACATTCTTTTCCTTGAGGAAGTAATAGGACTTCATCACATCATCGAGATCGTCGACCTGATGATTGATGTGATGGATGCCGATGCGCGTCGATGGGAACAGCACGATCGAATGATGTGTCGTGTCGATGCGCAGGAAGGGTGATTCGCCGAGCCAATCGGAAACGCGTGCATTGCAGAGCGCGGTCCAGAATTGCGTGTCGCGCTTGGCATCGGTCGTGAAGAGGCCGATATGGCTGAAATGAGTGATACCGGCATCGCGGCCGGGGAAATAGCGCTCGCCGCTGTAATAGGGCCGCGCCAGTATCTCGATCTTGTTGCCGCTCGGATCGGTCGAGGCGATGAAGGCCTTGGTCCGGCGGCTGTCGCATTCCTCGCGCGTGCCGAAATGCACGGGCAGCTGCGCGCGCTCGAGCATCGCGCCCACGGCATCGAGATCGCCGGGATTGCGCAGCTCGAGGCCGATCGTCTGATCCGCGGGATCGCCCTCGAAGAGGACGAGGGAGTGATCCCGCGTATCGCCGCGCACGGCGACTTTGTCGCTGCGGAAATAAGCGGCCTTGCCCTCGCGCGCGACCAGCTGCAGACCAATGATGTCGGTGGCGAATCGGATCGCGGAATCAATATCGGCCGTGCCGACCCGCACGTAACGAATATCGTGCAAATTGATCATGAGGCTTCCTCCGCAGCAACCGCCCTGACCCGGGTCTTTGTAAGCTCGTCTTCCCACATGTTGCCCGGTTCGGTCCAGCTTGGCTATAGGTAACTCGCGACCGCATCGGGTTACAATGAAAGAACGTGGGGAGAGAATGGTTAAGCGAAACGGCGTCTGGGCCGCGGTTTTTGCCGCGCTTCTCTGCGCCCTCGCCGCGCGCAGCCGTGCCGAGGAAGTCAAGATCGGCATCCTCAAAGTGGCAGGCGCAGCGCCCGTCTACATCGCGGAAGAGAAAGGCTATTTCGCGGCCGAGGGGCTGAAGCCCGAACTCGTCTATTTCGACGCGGCCGAGCCGATCGCGGTCGCGACGGTTTCAGGCGGCGTCGATATCGGCGCGGTCGGCACCTCCGCGGGGATGTTCAGCCTCGGTGCCCAGGGTGCGTTGAAGCTGATCGCCGGCCAGGCGCGCGAATTCCCCGGCTTTCAGACGCTCGCTTTCATCGTGTCGAATCGCGCCTATGATGCCGGCTTCAAATCCTATCGCGATCTCGCCGGGCGCTCGATCACCGTGTCGCAGATCGGCTCGGGCTCGCATTACAGTCTGACGTTGATCGCCGAGAAATTCGGCATCGATCTCAAAACCATTCGCGTCCTGCCGCTGCAATCGATTCCGAACCAGATCTCGGCGGTAGCGGGCGGCCAGGCCGATGGCGCGGTCGTAACCTCGACACCGGTGATGCCGGCGATCGAGAAGGGGGATGTGCGGCTCATGGGTTTCATCGGGGATGTGACGCCGTGGCAGATCGGCGCCGTCTTCACCTCGACCAAGGCGGATACCGAGCGGCACGACATGATCGAGCGATTCTTGCGCGCCTTCCGCAAAGGCACGCGTGCCTATCACAATGCCTTCGCCAGTGCCGACGACAAACGGCGCGATGGCCCGACCGCACCCGAAGTGCTCGGCATCATCGCCAAATATACGGGACAACCGATCGAGCGGCTGAAGCTTGCGATCGCCTATATCGATCCCGAGGCGCGGCTCGATTTGGGCGATCTGCAGCGCCAGATCGACTGGTTCCGTGCGCAGAACCTCTTGAAAGGCGCGCCCAAGATCGACGACTTGATCGACAAGCGCACGGTCATTCCGCTGCACAAGGAAGCTGTGAGTTCCAAGCCGTAAGCTTAGAGCTGATGACTTATAACTTATCAATCGGCACGCCGACATAAACCTCGGCGAGCGCGGTCGCCGCGGCGCGCGAGCTCACGACGAAGTCGAGATCGGCGAGGTGGATGCGCCGCTCGAACGGCGTCTCGGCCTCGTTGCGATGGAACAGCGTCGTCATGTACCAAGAGAAACGCTCGTATTTCCAAACCCGGGACAAGCATTTCTCGGTGTAGCCGTCGATCGCATCGCGGCTGCCGCTTTTGTACCAGGCTTCGAGCGCGCGCGAGAGCGCGATCACATCGGCGATGGCGAGGTTCATTCCCTTGGCGCCGGTCGGCGGCACGATATGCGCCGCATCGCCCGCCAGGAACAGCCGCCCATATTGCATCCTTTCGCAGACGAAGCTGCGCAAGCCGACGATGCTCTTCTGGAAAATGCGTCCTTCCGCGAGCTTCCAGCCGGCAAAGGCGAAACGCGCCTGAAACTCCGCCCAGATGCGATCATCGGGCCACGCCTCGATCGGGTCGTGCGGATCGCATTGCAGATAGATGCGCTGCACGTGCGGCGAGCGCGTGCTGAGAAGCGCGAAGCCGCCCTCGCTGTTCGAGTAGATGAGCTCGTGGAAGGAGCGCGGCGCTTCGGCCAGAACGCCAAGCCAGCCCCAGGGATAGACGATGTCGAGCTCCCGCCGCGCGTGCTTCGGAATCGCTTGCCGGCTGGGCCCGTGAAAGCCGTCGCAGCCGGCGATGAAATCGCAGCGCAGCTCTCGGGGCTTACCATTTGCATCGCGATAGGTGATGCGCGGTATCTCGCTCTCGATGTCGTGGAGCGCGACATCCTCGACCGAGAACTGGATCTCGGCGCCGATCTTCAAGAGCGCCGCGACCATGTCCTTGATCACCTCATGCTGGGCATAGACGGTGATCTGCTTGCCGGTCAGCTCGACGAAATCGAGGTGGTGGCGGCGTCCGAGGAATTGGAAGGTGACGCCGGTATCGGGTCGGCCTTCGCGCATCATGCGCCCGCCAAGGCCGAGCTCGTTCATGAGATCGACGACCCAATGCTCCAAGACGCCGGCGCGGATCGTGCCTTCGATGTCCTCGCGGCTCCGATGCTCGAGAATGACGGAATCGACGCCGACGCGACGCAGCAGGTACGAGAGAAAGAGCCCGGCGGGCCCGGCGCCAATAATCCCGATTTGCGTGCGCATCTATGACGTTTCCCGCACTCCCGACCGCGCGTTTAGCGTAGGGTACGCCCACCATAGAGTGGGCACAAGCGCTTGCCGGACGGAGGATTGTCGCGGCAAATATCGATCAAGATGATGCGGCGCGTCGTCACTCCACCCAGATGCTTTTCACTGTCGGGTTGCCCTTGATCAGCGCTTGCTCCTTGCAGATGTCGATCCAGAATTGGATTTGCTTCGGCGTCAGATCGACATCGAGCGGTGGGATGCCGATTGAGGAGACGACCTGAATCGGCAGACCCGTATATTTCGCGACCGCCTGGTCGGCTTCGCCCTTATGCGTCTGGATAAAATCCTTCGCCTCGCGCATCGCGGCGCGCATCGCCTCAATTGCCTGCTTGTGATCATTGGCCCATTTGCGGGTCGTGGCGAAGGTCACGGTCGGCGTTCCGTCGGGCGTGCTTTTGAGCCAGTTCGCGACTTCCTTGCCGGCGCCTGATTGGATGATGCGTGCGGTAAAGGGCGCTTGCGCCGGATAGGCGTCGATTTGGCCGCTCTTCAGCGCATCGGCGGCTTGCGGGAAACCGATTTCGATATACTTGACGCTGTCAGGATCGACGCCATTCGCCTTGAGGTCGCGTCGCAGCATGATATGCAGCAGCGCGCCCAGCCCGGGCACGCCGACGGTCTTGCCTTTGAGGTCGCTTGTCTTCTCGATGCCCGAGCCGACACGCGCGACCAGCACATCGCCGGTCAAGGGATAGACGGCGCCGCCCGCGAAGACGACGAGATCGAGTCCGGCATCGTTGGCTTGCAGCACCGAGGGCATGGTCGGGCCGCCGATATCGACTGAGCCGCTGACAATGGCGCCGGGAATATTGCCCGAGATCGCCGTCTGCACGAACTCGACATCGACGCCGCGCTTTTGGAAAAAGCCTTGCTGCTCGGCGACATAGCCGAGGGTGAAGCCGCTGACCGCGGTATAGCTCATCTTGATCTTCTGCTGTGCATGCGCCGGCAATGCCGCCAGCGCCGCCAGGATGATACCGATCGCGAGCCATTGGGCCTTCCGGCGCATCGTCACTCCCCCCATTCTTGTGGCTGCCCCTCAA
>CAYMNX010000778.1:0-4396 GCA_964391905.1 uncultured Rhizobiaceae bacterium | reverse complement strand
CTCCCAATCGGTCGGCGGCGTCGTGGTCGGGACGTCGTCGGGGATGACGAGCTCGAAGCCGGTATTGGCGACGACATCGGCGACCGTGTAGCCGGGATGCACCGTCGCCAGGCGCATGCGGTGCTCGTCCTCGGTGAAGTCGCAGACGCAGATCGGCGACCAGACGTAGCGAGGACCTTCCCGGCCGTTGAGGAGCTTCTCGCGGCTATCCCAACCCGTGATCCAGCCTGCGCCGCTGATGTAATCGACCTTTTCGACGAAGATGCGCTTGTTGTGGTGCTGCAGAAAGATATTGGTCTGGCCCGAGCCGAGCCAGATGGTGCCGACCGTACCCGGTCCGCGCACCTTCAAGTCGGGATACCGGCCGATGCCGATCATGTTGATGTTGCCGTATTTGTCCACCTGAATACCGCCGAGGCCGCCGGCACCGACGCGCTGCACGCGCCGCGGCGCACGGTCATTGACGCCGCGCGTCCCGCCATCGGCGATATCGGGAAGCGGAATCTTGCACTCGGCGTTACGGCCGCAACGCGAATCCCAGGTGCCGATCGGCATGGTGTCGAACTTGCCGTTATAGACGCCGGCGCCCCCCGTGAAGAGCCACAGATTGGGAGCCGCGACGACCTGAGCGAGGCGGTTGCCAGCGAGCGAGATCGACTGGTTGGCACCGCCGCCGCCGGCGCTTTCCGCTTCACCGGCCGCCATGCGCGCGAGCAGGATCGCCATCAGCTCCGCCATCGAATAGCGGTCGGTACCGGGGTAAGCGAGTTCAGCCATCGAATTACTCTTCCGTTGTTCGGTGGAACGCAGCCGCGGATGGTTCCGTGCGGTTGCGATCACACATTCAGCATGCGCTGCAGCTCATCCATCTTCCTCAATCCGCCGACGCGATCGAGATAGTCGAAATGATCCTTCGGGCCGAGGACATATTCATCGATATATTCCTGGGCGCGCCCGGATTTCACCATCTCGAGGTAAAGCTTGATATGCGGCTCATCGAGCCCGTAGTTGAAAGACGAGAAGGTCGGATGCGCGCCAAACGGCACGTGCACCACGTGATCGACCCATAGTCCCGGAATGGTGGTCCGACCGGGATCTTTCTCGATCGTGTCGGAACCGACGATCTGATCGGTCTGCACGATCACGATATCGGCCGCCTTGGCCTTGTCGCGCTCTTGCCCGCTTCCGCCCCATACCTGGGCGTTGCCGTATTGGTCGCATGCCTGCGCATGCATGATGAACACATCCGACTTCAGCGGCGGAATGAGGTAGACCTCGCGCCCGGAATAGGGGTCGATGATTTTCTTCAGCTCAGGATTGAGCTTCGGATGATCCGTCGCCTCGTAGAGAAACTGTACGGCGTTGAACGGACGGCCGCCGGCGGCGGCCTGCGTTCCCAACAGGATGAAAGCCTCATCGGCCTCGACAATCTCGAGGCTGCGCTGCTCGGCGGCGCGGCGAAAGGCAGGCGCCATTCCCCAAATCTCGAACCCGACATAGGACAGGTAGAGTTTCTTCAGCATGCCGGCAGCGATCGGCAAATCCGCGGCGATCGACGTCGTGACCGGCGGAATGAGCGTCATGTCCTTGGCACCGGCGCGAATGGCGGCACGGAGGAGGCTCATGGCGGCGTCTGCGGAATGCGAGCCGGCAAGTGAGACGGTCTTCTTCGCGGCAATGATCCGACCCGCTTCCTCGAGCGAGGTGAGCTTGCTGCGTCGCTCAAGACGCGTGGGCACCTGCTCCTCGAGCGGGATCATGAACTTGTGAACGCTTCTCTCCGCCATTTTCTTCTCGCCACTCGTTGCGCCACGGATCCTATCCGCTCTCTCGCTCCGGCTCAACAAAATTAAGATGTATGCTGATCATTTTCGCTGTTTTTCTCGATAAATCGCGTGAGGAGGCGATAGAATAATCATATTACGTTCCATACTTGCGGTACGCCGGTCCATCATGCATAGGTCATGCATCGCAAAGATCGATTTGCGAGCGCGAGCAATGGCGATGCAAACCCGGAGCGAACCGACGGTGAGGAATTTTGAGAAAGAGCAGACGAAGCGGCTCAACTACCTGATCCGTCGCATGCATCAGATGGCCGAGGCTCTCTATCTCGAAGAAGCGGGATCTTACGGGGTGACGTCGGTGCAGATGGCCTGCCTGCGCGCGGTCGAAGCGCGCCCGGGTATCGATCAGCTTCGCCTCGCACATGCCTTGAAGCTCGACCGCACGACCGTCGCCGGAGTCGTGTTGCGTCTGCAGCGGAAAAATCTGATCTCGCGCGAACGCGACAAGACGGATCGCCGATCGATCCTGCTTTACGTCACCGCAACCGGCCGGACGCTTCTCGCCAGCCTCATTCCTGCGGTCGATCGGGCGCAGCGGCGGATGCTGGGCGCGCTGCGGCCGGGCGAGCGCCTCACGCTGCTGGATCTGATGGCACGGATTGTCGAAGAGGCGCCGGTCGAGGGACCAAGGGGCACCCCATCATTGCCGACACGTATCCCGCGCCGCGCCGCGAAGCTCCGCTCCGCAGACGCGTAAAGCAACGCGAGACGGCTGTTCGCCGCGGGAAAGAGCGAGGCGGGCGCGAAATGCGCTCGCCAAGTGCCTCCTGCCCCGCGTCCGGTTATTGAGCCGGGGCGGTGACCCGAACGAATGGCGCCGGTTCTTTCACGTCATGCCATTGCTGACCCGGAGCCGGGATATTGACCCAGCGATTTTCGCCCTTCTCGCAGGTCTGGACGGTCGGGAAGTAGAGGATTCCAGGCTGCGGCGGCAGCAACATCGTAATGCCGAACGATTCGTACTCGTCGTTGGGTAGAGGGCCTCCCCGCCACTCGATTTCCTCGGGTGGTCCGAGCATCTGCGGTCCGGTACCCGAGAATTTGTATCGCTTCGTCGTGATCTTCCAGCCGGGCTTATGCTCGGGCTTTACGTCGCTCAAACCGGACGGCAGCGTGATGCGGACGGCAACCGTCGATGACCCCGCGCAACCATGCGGTACCGTGAAGTGAGCTATGAAATGGCTGTTGGCTGGCGCATTGTCGGGCGAGGAGGTGATATGCGCGTTGGCCGCGCCTGTGCCAATCACCAGCAGAGCGGCAGCAATTATGATCCTCATGGTTTTTCGTCCCCCGTTACTGGCTTCGGCTTTGCGCGGTGTACAGTCTTCACAACCCTGCGTGCTGCCCCTTAGCCTTTTTCCTGAGCCGAGTCACCAATCGGGGTCGTCGCGAAGAAAAGCCGCCGTATGAAATCGTTCGGTGCCGGCCTGTGCCCTTTCGCCGCAGATCGCAACGTTTAAGAAGCCGGGGATCCACCCTAAATTATAATTCGCCGTCGCACTTAATCCTCCCAAAATTGGACATTTACCGTGCTTGCGCCAGCCGTTTCGAGAAAGGTTGCAATTCTTCGCGGCTTCCATCTTTGCTGTCCGAATTGCGGCATCGGCAAGCTGTTCCAAAGCTATCTGAGGCCAGTCTCGCGCTGCGCCGTCTGCGGCACATCGATCGGCCATATTCGCGCCGATGATTTCCCGCCCTGGATCACGATCATCTTGGTCGGACACCTGCTCATCCCGTTCATCCTCGCGGCGCAACACATCGCGGTGTCGGCGACGATGCAGCTCGCTTTTTGGATTCCGGTGACCCTCGCCTTGACGCTTTTGCTGCTGCCACGCTGCAAGGGGGTCGCGATCGGCCTGATGTGGTCGCTCGAGCGGTCGTAACGCCTCCTCTCGCCGGCTCGGCGCCTCTTTAGCGCCAACTCGGCGTTGTTCGGTAATGCGCCGCATGGGCGCCATGCTATTCTCCCGCGCGATCACAATGCGGCCACAGCCGCGAAGCGAATGAGAGGAGATAAGCAAATGGCGTCACCGCGGAAGAATGGCGGCGTGCGTTCCAGCAATGGCGGCAAGCCCGCGCCGACGGCGTCCGCCCAGCGGCGGGCGACCGACAAGTCCATTCCCGGCGGCAAGACCGTCGTCGTCGAGATCGACAATGGCATCGCCTGGGTGACGCTCAACCGGCCGGAGAAGCGCAATGCGATCAATCCTGAACTCTGCACGGAGATGCTCGCCGTGCTCGATGCGCTCGAGCCCGATCCGCGCGTCGGCGTCGTTGTGCTGACCGGCGCCGGCAATTCCTACTGCGCCGGCATGGACCTGAAAGAATTCTTCCGCGCCAGCGATCCGCTCTCCGCGGAAGAGCGCGCCGTCTTCACCCGCGCGAGCGCGCAATGGCAGTGGCGACGCCTCTCCTATTACATGAAGCCGACGATCGCGATGGTGAATGGCTGGTGCTTCGGCGCCGGCTTCAATTCAGTGATCGCCTGCGATCTCGCCATCGCGGCGAACGAAGCCGTGTTCGGCTTGAGTGAGATCAATTGGGGCATGATC
>CAYMNX010000777.1:0-6401 GCA_964391905.1 uncultured Rhizobiaceae bacterium | reverse complement strand
TACGCCATATGCGTCCGGGGGTCTGCCAAGAAGCGTTCGCCCCAAATTTGAAAAATTCCTGATTAGGGTTTCCAAATGAAAAGGCTCATTGGTTGGAAGAATCGCCGTTTGAGGTTGGATAGGACTCGGGAGTGCATCGAGGATACCCAATAGATTCCATGTCCCCGGTATTTCAGTGCCATGTTTCAAAGATAGATCTCCTGGGGCCGTGACTAATCCATCCGACAATAGAGAACTCCAGACCTTCGAGTCGGACCCAGAAATTGTGCATTGGGCGGCATGAGGGAAGTGCGGCATCACTTCCATCGCAGTTTTCCCATGCTGCTCTGCGGTTTGTAAAACTGCTTTCTCAAGCTTTGCTCGTTCACTGGACGATAGCGCCGCATTCGCGGGATTAGCATCGAACGCGGCTTTGGCATTTCGCCTTGAGGTTTCGATAGCCACCCTTTTCACCGCTTCGGATTGCCATATCTTCGGAAGCACTCCAGCATTTAGAAGCGAAAGGCTTCCCGAAGCGATCACGAATTGGCCGATGTTTGCCGTCGTTATGTCGCGATGAAGTAGATGCGCGTCTTCCAGGTAATCAAGAAGCGCGAGGGCATTCGACCACAATGGGTCATAAACACGCTCGCTCGCTTCGGACCCCTCATCATGCGGAGTTCTTTCGAAGGTAACGCCACCTGTTACCACAACTGGAACGCCTAAGGTCCCGCCAAGCTTATAGCCGCGCTTATGGCCTCTTTTCGCGCTTTCAGATTGTCGCACCTGTTGCAGATGCCCTGAATCATCAAACTGCGCTAGGAAAGAGCCGATACGCCTAGCATCGTGATAGAGAAAGTCATAGACGGAAACGTTTTGGGGCTCTTCTTGCTCCTCGTCGGATACTCTCTCGTCGCTCGGCGGCATAACGTTCTATCTCCTCCGCTTCCTTATTCGCTCTTTCTATTTCCTTTGAGAGTTCTTTTGGATCGGTTTGGATAAAACGCGCCAAGGCTTCGCCGAAAGCCATTTCAAGCTCAGTCGGCGGCGGAGTTTTTTTCCGCGCGCTCATGCGATCAAATCCCTATACGTCAGCCGTCCAACAGCGCATTCCATGAGTGCGTTTACTCGCGTTTACTCGTGCGCCTTCATTCGTCTCACGTCGATTATAACGGAAAGTAAACTCATCTAGATACCTATCCGTATGTTTTTCGCTAACCCGATGATGAATCCCGTACATTTCCCTCTTAAAGGGGACCACGCCCGTCAAGGCCGCTACACTCTAGCACCATACGCTCAATTCCATGACATCCAGATGCTCATCAGTCAGAATACACGAACCCAAGCTCAACATTCTTTAAGAGGTTGGCATGCAAAGGCCCCCTCCAAGGTTCTTGTTCAGTGTGTTTCTAATTATAGAACAAAACATGAACATTTTCAATCGAACTTCCGCCGGCGTACCTTCCGATCTGCATGGATGCGTCATTCGCAAGCGCGCTGCTGTGACCAACGACGGTCGCATCGCTCTTGCGTCCCATTCATTTGACGCGGCGCGCCGCGTGGACTGATATTGTCGCGTCGCATCAGAAACGCGCGGGAGGACCCCAAAATGTTCGCCAAGCTCAACCATCTCGCCATCGTCAGCGAGAAATACGCCTTGAGCTGCCGCTTCTACGAGGCGCTCTTCGGGATGAAGACGGCGCAGGGGCAGCGCGCCGAAGGCGCGGCGGCGGTGGGCGACGGCTATGTCGGCATGAACATCAATCCGCGCGTGCCGGGCCGCGGCGGACGGCTCGAGCATTTCGGCTTCGAGGTGCGAGATGTCGAGACGGCGCTAAAGCGCCTCGGCGATTTTCCCGAGGTCGCCTGGCTGAAGCGGCCCTCGAACCGGCCCTTCGCCGGCATCTCGGCGCATGATCCGGACGGCAATGTCTTCGACATTTCGCAAGAGGAGATGGAGAACCGCAACGACGTCTATGCCGAGCAGGCACGCAACGGCAAGCTCCATCCGCGGCATATCAGCCATTTCGGCCTGCGCACGATGCATCCCGACAAGATGGCCGAATTCTACCGCCACGTCTTCGAGCTCGAGCCGCGCAACAAGCAGGCGGGCGATCCCAATCACTATCTGACCGACGGGCATATGACGATGGTGATCATGCCGTGGCGCATCAAGGATTACGACGCGACCGGCATCATGCCGCCCTCGCTTGACCATATGGGCTTCAAGGTCGAGAGCCTCGAGAAGCTCAAGGCCGATATCGAGCGGCTCAAGGCGCGCAATCCCTATCTCACGCCGATGTCGGTCGAGTACGGCCCCGAAGCCAAGGCGCGGCTCGCCCTATTCGAGAAGAGCTGCCCCTTGTGCCAGCATCACCTCGCCGATATCGATGGCGTTCTCCTCGGGGCGAGCGAGGTCTGAGCGACGCCGGCGGATTCTTCGTTGCGCGCGCTCGCCAGCGGAAACATTGAAAGCCGCCGCCCGTTATGAATTGCGACAGCGTGAAGCGGTCCAGCCTGGATCTACCCGAGACACGCGAGATGGGAGTTGAGAGAAGTGCCTTGGTGCGGAACGGGGCGTTGCGCCGGGACGAGGGCGCATCGCTGGCTGCGTCGGGCAATTGCTATCGTCATGGTGATGATCGTTCGTGCGGCTTTCGCGGCCGATCCGCAATCTTATTCCGTCAGCTTCGCGCCCACCGGCAATAATGCGCTCGACGGGGCGCTGCAGAGCGCGTCGCAGCTCCAGGCGCTGCGCGCTACAGCGCCGGTCAGTCCTTTCGCCCTCGTCAGCCGCGCGAAGCAGGATCTCGACCGCTTCGAGACGGTGCTGCACAGCTTCGGCTACTACCAGGGCAAGGTCGAGGCCACGATCGACGGACAGGCGCTCGACGATCCGGCGCTTCCCGACCGGCTCGCGGCCATACCGCAAGGCACCTCCGTCACCATCGCCGTGAAAGCGGAGCTCGGTCCGCTCTATCACCTTCGCCACATCACGCTGGACGGGCCGGTGCCCCGCGATGCGGCGGAAAAGCTCGGCCTTTCCGCGGGCCAGCCGGCGGTCGCCGCCGATGTTCTCGCCGCCGGGACGCGGCTTCTCACCGCCCTCCAGGAGGACGGATACGCACTCGCCCGGGTCGATCCGCCGGTGGCGACGGAGATTCCCGCCGAGCAGGCGCTCGATGTGTCGTTCAAGGTCGATCCCGGCGCCCGCGCCCATATCGGCGCCATCGCCATCGAAGGTCTCACCTCGGTCAATGAGAGCTTCGTCCGCCGCCGCCTGCTGCTGCATTCGGGCGAGCTTTACCAGCCGAGCAAGATCGACGCGGCGCGGCAAGACCTTGCCGCATCGGGCGTCTTCTCCGGCGTCACCGTTCGCGCCGGCAACGCCATCGCGCCGGACGGCACGATCCCGATCACCTTCGATGTTCGGGAGCGGCCGAAGCGCATCGTCGGTGTCACCGGCGCCTATTCGACCGATCTCGGCATCAGCGCCAAGGTCGGCTGGTCGCATCGCAATCTCTTCGGCAATGCCGAGCAGCTCAACCTCTCCGCCGCCGCGACCGGTCTCGGCGGCACCGCCATCACCAGCCCCGGCTACAATCTCACGGCGCAGCTGGTCAAGCCGGACTTCCTGCGGCGCGATCAGTCGATCGAATTCAATCTCGGCGCCATCAAGCAAAGCCTTCAGGCCTACGACCAAAGAGCGGAGACCGCCGGCACGGTGCTGCGCCGCAAATTTTCGCCGCTGTGGAACGGCAGCGTCGGCCTGACCGGCGAGCAGGAGCGAATCTCGCAGGAAGGCGTGACCAGTCACTTCACGCTGGTCGGCGTGCCGCTCACCGTCAATTACGACAGCACGGGGCTCACCGATCCGCTCCAGGATCCGACGCACGGCATTCGCGCCGGCTTCTTGGCGACGCCCACGCATTCCTTCGCGGGCCGTGACATCACATTTCTCATTATCCAAGCCTCAGGCTCGACCTATTTCGATCTCGCGACGCTCGGGATTTCCGAGCCGGGCCGCAGCGTCGTCGCGCTGCGCGGGCTCGTCGGCACCGTCCAAGGCGCCTCGCAATTCGATCTGCCGCCGGACGAGCGCTTTTACGCCGGCGGCAGCGCCACCGTGCGCGGCTTCAGATATCAGTCGGTCGGGCCGCTCTTCGACGACGGCAATCCGATGGGCGGCACGGCGATCGACGCGGCCACGGTCGAATTCCGGCAACGGCTCTTCGGCAATTTCGGCGCCGCCGCCTTCGTCGATGCGGGCCAGGTGAGCGCGCAGCATGTCCCCTTCACCGGCACGTTGCGGGTCGGCACCGGCCTGGGCGTGCGCTATTACACGCCGATCGGGCCCGTTCGCGTCGATGTCGCCGTGCCCCTCAACAAGGCGCGGCGTGGCGACAGCTTCGAGCTCTATATCGGCCTCGGGCAGGCGTTCTGATGCGGCGCGCGGCGCGGATCGCGGCTTGGTCTCTCGGCGCGATCGTCGGCGTCGTGATCCTTGTGCTTGCGATTCTCCTGATCGGCGGCAATACCGCGCCGGGACAGCGCTGGATCGCGGCGACTCTGACGAAGCTCAGTGGCGGCACCCTCGTGCTGCAAGGCCTCGAGGGCCGCTTCCCCGATCGGCTCCGCGTCGCGCATCTCGACTTGCGCGATGACGCGGGCGCTTGGGCCAGCATCGATAATATCGCGCTCGACTGGTCGCCGCTGAAGCTCCTCCTCGGCAATCTCAGCATCACCCGCCTCTCCGCCGCCGCGATGGAACTCGCGCGCTTGCCGGCGCAACAGGCCGGCGCAAAGAGTAGCAGCGGCGGGCTTCCGCCGATCCGGGTCGATATCGACGCGCTCGATGTCGCGAAGCTCACGCTCGGCCCCGCCGTCGCGCGTCAATCCGCGACGGTGAAGCTCGCGGGCAGTTTGCACCTCCGTTCCATGCAGCAAGGAAGCATCGATCTCGGCGCCGACCGGCTCGACGGCGCGGGCCGCTATCGCGTGAGCGGCACGATCGCCCCGGATCGCCTTGCCGTGGCGCTCGAGGCGAGCGAGCCGGCGAACGGCCTCATCGCCGGTATCGCCGGCTTGAGCGATGTCGGTCCGATTGCGATGTCGGCCAATCTCGACGGGCCGCGCGCGGCCGAAAGCCTGCGCTTCGCGCTGACGGCCGGCCCCACGCGCGCCACCGGCCAGGGCACGCTCGATCTCGTCAATGAGCGGGGCGATCTCGATCTCACCGCGAACGCGCCGGAGATGGCGCCGCGCCCCGATCTTCGTTGGCAAGCGGCAGCGCTCGAGGCGCATATCCATGGCAGCTTCACGCGCCCCGACGCGACCGGACGGATGACAATCGATCGCCTGACGAGCGGCAATGTCGCGCTCGGGCAGCTGACGGCGAATTTTCAAGGCGCGGGCGGCAAGCTCGACCTCGACGCCGCCTTGGCGGGCCTCCATATGCCCGACCCCGTCGGCGATCTCTTCGCCGCGGCGCCATTCGATGTGAAGGCCGAGGCCGCGCTCGACGATCGGTCGCGGCCCCTCACCTTCACCCTCGCGCATCCGGTGCTGAGCGTCTCGGGCCACGCGACCACGGCCGATGGAATCGCCGGCGCGGCCGATATCACCCTGCCGCGCCTTGATGCCTTCGCGCCGCTTGCCGGCACCGCGCTCGCCGGCGATGCGCATGTCGCGACCGATTTCGCAGCGCAAGGCGATGCGATGCGGGTCGGCGTGAATGGCGGCGCGCGCGTGACGGGCGGCGGCCCGGCGGCCGCGCTTCTCGGCGAGGACGCCCACTTTGCGCTCGCGGCGACGCGGCAGGGCGAGGATATCGCGCTCCAAAGCGCGCGCATCGACGGCAAGGCGCTGCAGCTTACCGCGCAAGGCGGCCTCCAAAGCAACACGGTTACGGCGCAATGGGAAATCGCGCTCTCCGATCTGTCGCCGCTGAGCGCGACACTGTCGGGCTCGCTTGACGCCAAGGGCGAGATCCACGGCGCGCTCGAGCATCTCGGCGTCACCGCGGATGCCAATGCGACGATCGGGACGAGCGGCATTCGCCCGACCCCGGTCACGGTATCGCTCCGCCTCGAGGATTTGCCGAGCGCACCTTCGGGAGAGATCAACGCGCAAGGGACTCTGCTCGGCAGCGCGCTCGCGCTCGCCGCGGAGCTGCGCCAGGAACGCGATGGGACGCTCCACCTCGCCATCGATCGCTCGCAATGGAAGAGCGCCGAGGCCCAGGGCGAATTGTCGCTGCCGAAGGGTGCCGTGGTTCCGCTTGGGCATATGGAGCTGCGCATGGCGCAGCTCGACCAGCTCGTGCCGCTGATCGGCGAGCCCATCGCCGGAAGCCTCAATGCCTCGATCGAGACGCACGAGACCGGCGCCAAGCCGCAGCTACAGCTTCGACTTGATGGGCG